>JANNAY010000798.1:0-7710 GCA_031384945.1 Deltaproteobacteria bacterium | reverse complement strand
GGTGGAGCTGGCGACAGCGCAGGTGGAGCTGGGCGACAGCGCAGGTGGAGCTGGCGACAGCGCAGGTGGAGCTGGCGATCGTCTCCAGCTGCCACTTCTCCGTCGCCAGCTGCCACTTCTCGGTCTCCAGCTGCGGCTGCTCCGTCTCCAGCTACCCGCTGACGTCGAAGACGACGCGGAAGCCGATGTCGGGGGCGGCTTCGTCGTCCCAGCTGCGGTTGTCGACGAGGCCGCGCTCTTCGCGGTTGCGCCACGGACCGCCGCGCACGACGTGGCCGTTGCGCGCCTCGTTGACCGTCCACTCCCAGCACAAGCAGAGGTCGACGACGCCGCAGCGGCTGTCGACGCCGGTGGCGCCGCCAGCGGCGTAGGCAGAGAATTCGGCGTCGGTGGGCAAGCGGCCGCCGAGCCAGGCGGCGACGCGGCGGGCCATCCACTGCGGCAAGAGCATCGCCGGCCGGTGCGCGTGCTCGAGGTCGATGGGAAATCCGGGCGGCAACGTGACGCCGTCGTCGTCGGCCCAGGCGATGACCTGGGCCTGCGTCACGAGGTGGGTCGACACGTCGAGCGCTGTGCCGGGCACGCCGGGCACCCGCACGCGCGCCGCCGGCTTCGTCGAGAGCGCACCCGGCACCGCGTGGATGTCGACGACGAGGGCCTCTTCGACAAACGCCGAGTCGTCGGCAAAGGCTTGGGGAAACAACCCGCGCGTGAGGGCCGAGACGGCGGCGCGGCCGGCGTCGTCGTCGACGAATTCGTCGAGGGCGAAGGCGAGGTCGCCCGCGGTGCCGAAGCGCGCGGCGGGCGAGAGGTCGAGGGCCTTCTGCAGCACGCCGCGCAACCCGTCGGGCAAGACCCGCGGCAACGGCGGCAGCGACGCGGCACGCAGGGCGCCGAGCGAGTCGAGCAGGTTGTCGCGCACGAAGGGATGCACGCCGGTCAGCGCCATCCACAACAAGCCGCCAATGACGAAGACGTCGCTGCGGTCGTCGCCGGGGCCGCCAGCGGCTTCTTCGGGTGAGGCCGCTTCGTCGTCGGGGGCGTTGCGCCGTCCGCCCATCAGGGCCGGGATGACGGCGATGACGCCAGCATCGTCGTCGTCGTTCTCGACCCGGATGGCGTAAGCGCGCAGATCTTCGCCGCGAAAGATGCCGATGCGGTCGTTGTAGTCGTCGTCGTCGTCCTCGAGGGCGTGCACGACGACGTCTTCGCCGGAAAAGATCCACAAGCCGACGCCGCCATCGAAGCCGACGCGCACGCGTTCGACGAGGCCGCCGTTGACGCGCCGTCGTGGCTGCAGGCGCGTGCGCTCGAGGCGGCGGGCCACCTCGCGCACGATGAACACCGCCGCCTCGACGGGCAGCTCGCCGCCCTCGTTGGCGCCCTGCGCGATCAGGTCGAGCAAGAACACGCCGGGCGCATACGGAAACACGATCGACGGACCTGGCTCGACGCGGGCGTCGTCGACGGCGAGGCCGGCGTTGAGGCCGTCGATGGCGCCGTCGCCCGCGCCGGGGACGACGACGTGGACGACGCTGCCGTCGTGGTCGCTGCGGGCGCGCCACAGCCGGCGCCGTCCGCTGCCGCGTTCGCCGGGCAGCGTGCCGTCGTCGTAGAGCAACGTGTAAGGACCACGGCGTCCGAGGAGCTTCATCGCCGCCAGACTACGATGGCTGTGTGCACCGCCGCCCGTGCTTCCTCGATCGCGCGAGCCGCGCCTTTGTCGTCGTCGACGACCGCGGCAGAGCCGTCGCCGACGCCGTCGACGAAGCCGCCCGCGCGTTGCGTCTGCGCGGTCCGCTGTTCGCGCTGCACGAAGAGGCGACGCCGAAGTTGGTGCGGCGGCTCGGCGACCAGCTCGCCGCTGCCTGCTGCGCGCCGCCCATCGCCGGCCTGCTCGACAGCCTGCTCGTCGACATCGCCAACGAGTTCGCCGGCGCCGAATTCGCCGGCGCCGAATTCGCCGGCGGGCGGGTGCGGCAAGCGGCGCCGTGTGTGCGCGTGAACCCGCCGCGGCGCGCCGACCTCGCGGTGCCGTTCCACACCGACGCGTGGGCCGGCAACCCCGACCCACAACTGGCGTTGTGGATCGCCGTGGTCGACATCAACGGCGACGAAGGCCTGTGGATCGTCGACGACGACGTCAGCGCCGCCGTCTTCGCCGACCTCGACCGCGGCGTCGCCACCTTCGACGGCGTGCAAGCGCAGCTGCGGGCGGCGGCGCGACCGCTGCAACTGCGCCGCGGCGAAGCCGTCGTCTTCGACGCCAACGTCGGCCACGGCTCCATCGCCCACGACGTCGACCGCTGCCGCGTCTCCGTCGACGCCCGCACTGCACCCAAAGACGCCGTCGTCAAAACCGGCTGGCGTCCCGCGCCGCTGTGATCGTGATCTTGGTTGCGCGCCCGAGGTGGGTTCGCACATTGTGCCGCCGATGCTGGTCGCCTCTCTCTTCATCTTCGTCGTCGTCGTCGTCGCCGCCGACCTGCTGTCACGCTTGCCCAAGCGGCTGCCCATCCGCGACTTTGACGGCGACGGACCGTTCCGCTTTCCGACCGGCTTCTTGTGGGGCGCTGCCACCGCCGACCACCAGATCGAGCGGGCGCAGCCCGACGACTGGACGGCCTTCGAGAAGCGCGCCCGCCTCGAGAAGAAGCAAGAGAAGAACCCCGACAGCACGGTGAAGCCGGGTCACATCTACAAGATTGCCGACATCCCCGAAGATTGGATCAACAAAAAGACCGACTTCGACACGCACCACGCCGCCGACATCGCCGCCTGCAAAGACATGGGCCACAACGCCCACCGCTTCAGCATTTCGTGGGCCCGCCTCTTTCCCCGCGCGGGCATGACCGAGGCCGACCCCGCGGGCCTCGCCTTCTACGACGCCGTGTTCGCCGACCTCGAGAAGAACGGGCTGCAGCCCTTCGTCACGCTCTTTCACTTCGCCTCGCCGCAGTGGCTGTGGGACGGCAAAGACGACGCCGGCAAACGCGGCCTCGAACGCAGCGACGCCGTCTCCGCCTTCGCCCTCTTCACCCGCGCCGTGGTGCAAAGATGGGGATCAAAGGTCAAATTCTGGTGCACACTGAATGAGCCGATGGTCTGGGCTTATTTCGGCTACCTCGAGGGCCTGTTTCCGCCCAACGAGCGGCGGCCCGGCGGCCCCAAAGACGTCGTCGACGTCGTCGCCCAGCTCTTGCGCATGCACGCGGCCGCCTACCACGAGATCAAGCAGGCCGACCCGACGGGGCAGGTGGGCATCGCCCATCACATCCGGCACTTCGTGCCGTGGCGAAAGTGGTGGCCCCTCGACGGCATCGCCGCCGTCAGCGTCGACCAGGCCTTCACCCTCGACTTTCTCGACGCCATCGAGAGCGGCGAGCTGCGCGCGTCATTGACTGGACAGGCGCTGACCATCCCCGGGCTGGCCGGCACCATGGACTATGTCGGCCTCAACTATTACGGCCGCTTCTACGTCAAGACCCTGGCGACACCGCCGTTCTTCACCATCGTGCCGCACGACCCCAACGAGCCCGGTGAAGAGAAGAACGACGTCGGCTGGGCCATCGACGAGACCTCGTTCGTGCCCGAGCTCGTTCGTTTTTCGAAGCGCTACGGCAAGCCGCTCTACATCCTCGAGAACGGCATCGCCGACAACCACGACGACGACGTGCGCCGCCAGCAGTTCATCGTGCGCCACGCCCGTGCCTTGTACGAAGCCATCGAGAAAGGCGCCGACGTCAAAGGCTTCTTCTTCTGGTCGCTCGTCGACAACTTCGAGTGGTGCGAGGGCTTCGACCCGCGCTTCGGCTTGTTGAAGGTCGACTACAACGACGGCGGCAAGCGCACGCCGCGTCCGTCGGCCGAGGTCTACCGCCAGATCGCCAGCAACAACGGCATCCCCGCTGACCTGTGGAACCGGCTGCGCCGTGGCGAAGTGCTGGCGAAGAAGAAGCCAGCCCCTCTTGGGCAAACGCCTGCGCGCACGGCCCGCTGATCGCGTCTCAGGCTTGCGCGCCGCCGCGGACGGTGACGAAGCCCATCGGTGACACGCCGAGGCGGGCGTAGGTCTCTTCCCACCGCTCGTCGAGCGGGACGTCGAACAGCAGCTCGGGATCGAAGGGCGCGTGCAGCCACGAGCCGCGTTGGAGCTCGTTCTCGAGCTGGTCGGGCGCCCAGCCGGCGTAGCCGAGCAAGAGGTCGAAGCGGCCGGGCAAGCGCCCTTGTGCAGCGCTCTCGAGCACCTCGCGCGACGGCGAGACCGAGATGGTGTCGCTCACCTCGATGCCGGGCGCGAGGGGCTCGCCCTTCTTGTGCTCGTACAAGACGAAGCCCGAGAAGCCAGACACAGGTCCACCGATCATCACCTGGCGGTCGGCGATCATCGGGGCGATCTCGAGCTCTTTGAGCAGCGTGTGCAGCATCATCTCGCTGGCGCGGTTGACGACGAAGCCCATCGACCCCGCCGCCTCGTGCGCCGCCAACAGCACCAGCGTCTTGTCGAAATTCGGGTCCGACAGCGGCGGCGGCGCCAACAGGAACCCCGGCGACAGCTTGTCTTCACCCATGAGCGTCAGCGTAACACCGCGCTCAGCCCGTCGCCGGCTCGGCGAGAAACGCCTGGCGCAGCTTCTCGACGGCGGCCTTGTGCAGCTGCGACACGCGCGGCTCGGTCACGCCGAGCAGCGTCGCCAGCTCTTTGAGCGGACGCTCTTCGAGCGAGCGCAACACGAGCACGAGCCGCAGACGTTCGGGCAGGTTGGCGATGGCGGTCGCCAGCCACTGGCTCTCTTGGCGGGCGACGACGCGGGCGCAGGCGTCGTCGTCGTCGGTGGCGACCGCGGCGACGTCGTCGATGCAGACGGTGGGCTGGGCCAGCATCTCTAAGAAGCCGACCTCGCTGGCATCGACGCCGAGGACAGCGGCGACGTCGACGGCGGCGCGGGCGCCGTGGTTGCCGTCTTTGTTCGCGAGTGCGGCGCGGGTGCGGTGCAGCGCGGTCACGCGGTGGCGTGTGCGGCGGCTGAGGCGATCGGCGTTGCGCAGCTCATCGCGCATGGCGCCGTGGGCGCGCTGGGCGACGTAGGCCTGCAGGCTGGTGCCACGCAGGGGATCGAAGCGGCGCACCGCCTCGAGCACGCCGCAGTCGCCGGCGGCGCTCAAGTCGTCGGCGTCGCCGCCGCTGCGGTGCGAGAGCGCGCGGGCCATGCGTCGCACCAGCGGTTGAAACTGGCGAACGGCGTTTTCTTCCGTTGTGCGCATCCCTGCCTCCGTGGGGCGCTTGTGTTCAATCGGCGTGCCGTCTGCGCCTCGCGTTGTGACGCGACCGCGAACGTCATGGGGTGTCCGCTGTCCGGCTGGGCGCAGCCCTGTGTCCGAGGCAGCGGGCGTTCGACCGCCGGGTCAGGTGTCCGCTGTCGCGCTCGTGTGGCTGCGTTCGGCGATGCGGCTGCAGGCCCAGAGCGTCGCGTCTTGACGTTTGCTGAAGAGCTGGACGGGATGCAGGGTGGGGCGCAGCCAGGCGACGGCCAGCATCGCGCGGCGGCACGTCGCGTCGGCGACGACGACGGCGCGGGCGCACAAGACGCCAGGAAAGAATTTTTCGTCGACAGCACGGGCGGTGGCGATCAGGCGTCGCCGTTCGACGGTCAGCGTGAACGCCGCCGGGATGTCGACGACGAGGGCGAAGGGTCCGCGCAGGTGAGCGGCGCTCACACAGTCGAGCAGGTCGGCGAGCTGCTGGTCGCCGTCGCTGGCGCCGACGGTGACGACGACGAGGGGCCAATCGCGGTCGTCGAAGCCGCGGGCGGGGGTGGCCTTGCGGCGCCGGCGCACCAGCTGACTCACGCGCTCATCGAGCGTCGCTTCGATGGTTGGCGGGTTCGCGAGTGGCGTGAGAAAGAGCACGCCGTCAACATCGGTGCTGGCGTCGTTGACCTGAAGCCCACGCCCCACAAACACCGGCACGGATCGCACCGGCGACTCGCTTACTCTGCGCCGATGTCGTTCGTGCTCGCGCCGCCGCCCGTCCCCAGCGTCGCCGTCGTGGGAGACCACCGGCGCTTCGCCGTCCGCCGCGTCTTCTGCGTCGGCCGCAACTACGCCGCCCACGCGCGCGAGATGGGCGCCAGCGGCCGCGAAGCGCCCTTCTTCTTCAGCAAGCCCGCCTGCGCCGTCGTCGACGCCGGCATCGCCGTCGGCAGCGGCGCGGGGTGCGTGTTGCCCTTTCCAAAAATGACGAGCGAGCTGCACCACGAAGTCGAGGTCGTCGTCGCCGTCGGCGCTGGCGGCGTCGTCTACGGCGCCTGCGTCGGCGTCGACCTGACGCGGCGCGATCTGCAGAACGAGGCGAAGAAGCTCGGGCGTCCGTGGGACATGGCCAAGGGCTTCGACCGCTCGGCCCCTCTCTCACCGATCACGCCGGGCGTCGACGTCGACGACGGTGCGCTCTGGCTGTCGGTGAACGGCGTCGAGAAGCAGCGAGGATCGCGCCGCGACATGATCTGGCGCGCCGCAGAAATTCTCGATCAGCTGAAGCGCTTCGTCGACGTCGACGCCGGCGACCTCATCTTCACCGGCACCCCAGAAGGAGTCGGCGCCCTCGTCAAAGGCGACGTCGTCGACGCCGGCGGCGACGGCCTCGCCCCGCTGCGCTTCACGCTCGCTGCTTCTTGAGGCTAGGCCTCGGCTTCGGGCTCTTCGAGAAGGTTCAACATGGCCTGCAGCGTCTTCACCTTGCGATCGGCGCGGGCGTAGAGGCGGGCCGAGACGACGGCAGAGGCCGCGTGTCCACCGAGCAGCGAGAAGAGCTCGACGTCGTTCTTCAAGAAGCGCTCTTTCTGCGCCAGCAGCGTGAAGACGAGGATGGCGCCGACGACGGTGCGTCCCATCAAGAGCGGCACCGCGGCGAGGATGCCCTCGCGGGCCGGCCGTGACGACGTGTGCACATAGGCGCTTTGGCTGCCGAGCACCTCGGCCAGCACGCCGCGCGGGCGGATGCCCGAGGCCGGTAACCGGCCGTCGAGGCCGTTCTCGGCGGCGACGCGAAAGGCGCCATCGTCGTCGGTGAGCAAGATGGCGTAGCTGCGGGCGCCGATGAAGTTGACGAGAATTTCTTCGATGACGCGCACGACCTCGGCGAGGTCGAGCGTGGCGTGCAGCTGAAACGAGCTGACGTACATGCTCATCATCGACGAGTTGAGCTCTTCGAGCTCGAGCAGGCGCCCCTCGAGGTCGGTCTGCACCTCGAGCAGGTCTTGTGTCTGCTGGTGGTACAGCCGCGCCTTTTCTTGCGCCGCCGTCAGCGTCTCTCTGACGTCGTAGCCGTCGTGCGTCTTGCCTTCGGTCAGGGCCTTGGCGAGGCGCACGTTGTCTTGCTTGAGCCGGTTGTTCTCGACGACGAGGGCGGCGACCGTCTCTTTGAGCGCTTCGACGTTCTTCAAGCGCTCGGCCAGGTCGTCGAGCGCCTGCAGCGTCTGCTCGACGCGCGCGTTGGACGAAGGCTTGTCGGCGGCCATTGGCGCAGCGATACCACGCTTCGATGACGGGTCAGGAGCCGAGAGACACGCCGCCGGGCCCCGTTTTGCCGCAGGCGTCGACGTTGGCGCCCCCGTTGGCAGCCCTTTTTGCAGGGCAGTTGGCAGGGCAGTTGGAGGCCTGGTTTGCCCTGCACCGCCGTGCGCTGCCGTGGCGCGCTGGCACAGATGG
>JANNAY010000773.1:0-3461 GCA_031384945.1 Deltaproteobacteria bacterium | reverse complement strand
CGGATCGTCGGTGCGCGCGTCGGCGACACCGCGGGCCTTGAGCACCGCCTGGTTCGACAGCGTCACGCCGCGCGGCGCGTTGAGATCGACGCGCGTCGAGAACTCGAGCACGACGGCGCGTCCAGAGACGACGTCGCCGAGCTCGAGGTGTTGCACCGGCACGCCGCCAGCGCCTGCGCTGTTGTCGTCGACGGCGAGGGCGGCGAGGCGCGTGCTGCCCGGCAGGTAGCGCATGCCGGCGGGGATCGCGTCTTCGACGACGACGTCGCTGGCTTCGGCGCCGCCGTCGTTCAAGACGGTGATGCGCCAGCGCAAGATGTCGCCGGGTTCGACGAGGCCGCCGTCGACGTCGGTGACCTCTTTGGTCGACGCCGACAGATCAGCCGTCGCCCGCACGCGCAAGATCACCGGTCCGATGATGGTCGGCGTCGTCGACGAGATGCTGGTGATGTCGCCCTCGAAGGGAATCTCAGTGCCGTTCGGCAACGGCGAGCCGACGCGGCCTTCGAGCTCGACGACGATGCTCTGGCCGGGCGCGAAGTTCGTCAGCGCGGGCAGCTGCGAGGCCGTCCACCGCACGTCGCCGTCGCCGTCGACGAGGCCGCCGGCGGTGGCTTCGTCGGCGATGAACTGCGTCGGGTTGAAGGGCGCTTCGATGACGACGGCGCGGCCCGTCTGCGTGCCGCTGTTCACGACGGTGATGCGGGCGCGCACGCGGCTGCCGGTGGGCACGGGCGCGGTGATGGCGGCGCCGGTGTCGCCCGCTTCAGTGACGGCAAAGAGCTCGACCGAGCCCGTGTAGACCTCGTTGGCGTCGACGAGGCGCACGGTGGGATCGAGCAACGCGGCGGTCGACGGATCGTCAGAGACGACGACGCCGGCGATCTCGTTGGCAGCGACGGTGGCCTGGTTCGAGACGCTGCTGCCGCCGACGGCGAAGAGGTCGACGACGCCGCTCAAGGCGACGCTGACGCTGGCGCCGGGGGCGATGACGCCGACGTCGACGCTGGCCACGCCGCCGGCGATGGCGCCGCCAACGATGGCCGGCGACGTGAGCGCGGTCGGCACGATGTCGCTGATGCGCACGCCGGTGGCCGGCACCGAGCCGCGGTTCTCGACGACGATCGTGTAGCTGATGGACGCGCCAGGAAAGAACACCGGCTCGGCCACCGACTTGGTGACGACGAGGACCGGCGCCTGCACGGTGACGCGCGTCGGATCGTCGACGGCGGCGGTGGCCGGGTCGTCGGTGAGCACGGCGCCGGTGATGTCGCGCGAGACGATGCTGGCCTGGTTGTCGACGTTGGTGCCGTCGACGACGCTGGTGAGCACCGTCGCGTCAAAGCTGAGCACGACTTGCTGTCCGCGGCCGATGGCCGCCAACGCAGGCGTCGTCGTTTGGTCGAAGGCGACGACGTTGCCGGCGGCGCCCCCACCTGCTGCGATGACGTCGAGGGCGGCGGCGTCGACGACGTCGGTGACGCGGACGTCGGCGGCGGTGCCGGTGCCGCTGTTGATGACGGTGATCGTGTAGCGGACGGTGTCGCCGGGCAGCAGCGGCGCGCCGTCGACGTCGACGGCGACCTTGGTGCTGCTGCTCAGGTCGGGGTTGGCGTTGATCGTGATCAAGGTCGGATCGAGCGCGGTGCCGGTGGTCGGGTCGTCAGAGAGCACGGTGCCGAGCAGCGCGGCGGTGACGCGGGCCTGGTTGGCGACGACGGTGCCGTTGGTGACGCCGGCGCCGACGACGGCGGTGAACGTCAGCGTGCGCGACGCGCCCGGTGCGAGGGGCGCGATGGTGCCGCTGAGCGTGCGCGTGCCGGCGTTGAAGGTGAGGCCCGTGCCCGCAGTGACGGTGGCAAAGGCGCCATCGACGACGTCGACGAAGGATCCGCCGGCGGCCGCCGTACCCGTCGACGTCAGCGTCAGTGAATACGCAACTGTGTCACCGGGGGCGAACACGCGCAGCCCGCCGGTGACGTCTTTGGACATCGTCAGCTTGGGCAAGGCGACGACGGTGAAGCGCGTCGGATCGAGGGCCGTAGCGGTCGTCGGATCGTCGGAGGGGGCGTTGACGACGCCGGAGCCGGAGACGCGGGCCTGGTTGCTGACGACGACGCCGCTGGCGGTGTCGGGCTTCACGCGCACGGTGAACGTCATCGTGATCGCCGGGGCGCCGGGCGCGACGTTGGCGAGGGCTGTGACGTTGGCGTTGTCGAAGAAGACGCTGCCGCCGACGAGGCGACCGCCGCTCACGTGCAGCGTCTGCGCGGGGAAGGGGTCTTCGACGACGACGTTTCTGGCGACGGCGTTGCCGGTGTTGGTGAGCGAGAGCGTGTACGTGACGCTGTCGCCGGGTTCGACGACGCCGCCGTCGGTGGCCGCGTCGTCGTCGACGAAGCGCTTTTGCAGCACGAAGACCGGCGCGCTGTCGATGGTCAGGCGTGTGGGATCAGAGGCTGTCGCCGTCGACGGATCGTCGGTGCGGAACGGCGTGACGATGCCGGTGCCGGCGATGCTGCCTTGCACGTCAAAGTTGGTGTTGTCGTCGAGGGGCGTGGGCAGGCGCAGGCGGGGGCGGCGTTCGACGACGGCACCGCCACCAGACAGGGGAACCACAGTGCCGAGGTTGAAGGTGATGGTCGTGCCCGCGACGGTGCCGCCGGCGTTGTCGACGACGACGAAGCCGGCGGGAAACGGCAGCGTGACCACGATGTTGTTGCCGTTGGCGCGTCCGGTGTTTCGCGCCTGCAGGCGGTACTCGACGGTGTCGCCGGGGGCAGCGATGGCGATGACGGCGCCGGCGCCGATGGTGTTGAACGTCTCCAACGTCGAGGTTGTCAAATCCGCCGCCGACACCACCTGCACCGTCGTCGGATCGAGCGGCGCCGCGGTGGCGGGGTTGTCGGACAAGAAGGGCGCGCCGGGCACACCGGGCTCGGCGAGCGCCGCGCGCCCTTGATTTGAAATCACCGTGCCGTTGTCGAGCGGCGACTTGATGACGCTGGTGAAGCGCACCGTCGACGTCGCGTCGAGCGCGATCTTCGCCAGCGTCCACGTGATGGCGTTGGCGCCGCCGGCGACGCTGAGCACGCCACCGTCGAGGGGCGCGACGGTTTGCAGGTTGGCGTCGACGACGTCGGTGACGGTGACGGCGTCGGCGTCGCGGTCGCCGTCGTTTCGCAACGTGATCGTCCACGTGAGCGTGTCGCCGGGTTCGGCGGGGGCGCCGTTCGCGTCGACGACGGTCTTCTGCACCACGAGGCGTGGCTTGCACGTCACGGGGAAGCGCGTCGGATCGTCGGGCGTCGCCGTCGCGGGGTCGTCGGTGACGACGTCGGGCTGGCCACCGGCGCTGATGGTGGCCTGGTTGCTGACAACCGTGTTGTCGGCGAGGGGACGCTTGATGTCGGCCTCGAAGGTGAGCGTGCGCGAAGCGCCAGCGTTGAGCGTGCCGACGT
>JANNAY010000723.1:0-3083 GCA_031384945.1 Deltaproteobacteria bacterium | reverse complement strand
GCTCAGTGGTAGAGCACTACCTTGACACGGTAGGGGTCGCTGGTTCGAAACCAGTCGAGCCAACCAGCAACGAAACGGCGCTCCAACCTCACGGTTCGGGCGCCGTTTTTTTTTGGGCACATTCTTTTCGCCGGTGGTGCGCGCTCAGCCCGGCGACCACAGCATCGCCGTCAAGAGGGCGGCGACGTCGACGGCGACGCGCTGGCGGGCCACCTCACCGCCCGGAACCATGAGGGCCATGCTGTCGGCGGCGACGGCGATGTCTTCGAGGTGGGCGCGGGCCATCTGCACCTCGGCGGCCGTCGACTCGTGCCAGAAGGCCATGCGCGTCGCGGCGTCTTCGAGGGCTCTGACGACGTCGCCGAGGGCCACGGCGTCGCCTGTGCAGCCTGCGCAGCCGCCGGCGATGTCGACGACGTCGACGAGGTACTCGTCGAGCACCCACGGACGCCCCAGCCGGTAGCGCCGCAGCGCCGCCGCCGAGAAGCGCAGCCGCGGGCGATCTGAGGTGCGCGTCGGCGTCAGCGAGATGCCGCGAAAGGCGTCGGGCTCGCCGTCTTCGTCGCCCGACAGCCACCAAGGCTTCAGCTTCTTCGGCGAGCAGACGACGACGTCGGCGTACCCGCTGCCGTTCATGGTCTCGCCTTCGGGGTCGATGACGACGACGTCGCCGTCGAGGTCTTGCACGGCGACGACGTAGTGGGCGAAGCCTTCGACGTCGAGGATGACGGGTCTGCCGGCGGCGACTTCGCCTTTGAGCCACGTCCACGCTGCTGCGAAGCCCGCGCTCGCCGTCGCCGTCGCCGTCATCGCCTGCTTCTTTGTCGGGCGCGCGCCGGTCTCGAAGAACACGCGCAGCTCGGGCTGCAGGCCGAAGCGCCGCGCCGCCTGCAGCAGCTTCGTCGTCTGCGTGCCCTGCCACGTCGTTCTCGCCAGCGCACGCAGCTGCGCTTCGCGCGGCGAGAACCCGAGCACGCACAGCGCGTACTTCAGGCTCGCGGGACCGCACGAGTACGAGGTCTCTTGCTCGCCGAGCCAAATCTTGCCGCCCGCGCGCCACGTCGCCGGCGAGGACGCCGGGGCCACCGTCTGCTTTTTCCCCCTGCGGGTGGGGCTCGTCGTCATCGCGCCTTCATCGCTGTTCCCACGGCGGGACTGCAGACTCATCTTGCGACCACTGCGGGCGGCGCGCGAGGTGTCCGTCGACGTCGGCTTGAAACGCGCGCAGCTGCCGGCCGACGACGTCGGTGTCGCGCTTGCTCTCCGCGTCGCCGGCGAGCGCCTTCCACAACAGCGGGTGCACGCGGTGGCGGTGGGCATCCATCGGATCGCGCGCGGCCACGGCTGCGTCGTCGCGACGGGGATCGCACGAGGCGGCGTTGGCGACGCGCTCGACGAAGCCCATGACGGCCTCGCGGGCGATGGCAGCGCGGTCGACGTCGCTCACGGCGAAGTAGGCGGCCCAGAACAAGTCCTCGGGCTCGACGAAAGCAGAGCGGACGCGGCCCAGCGAGAGCGCGCGGTTCTTCTGCTCCGCCGACGCCTGCAGCGCCGCCAACGTCGACGGCGCCCGCTTCGCCAACGTCTGCGCCGCGTCCTTCAGCAGCTGATCCTGCAGCAGCGACGTCGACAGCTTCGGCTTCGGGTGCTTTCGCAGCCACTTCCAGTGGTGCACCTCGAGCAAGACGGCTTCGACCGAATCGCGCGCGTCTTTGCGCGACGACTGCGCGCGCAGCTCGTAGCTGGCGCCGTTGAACAACATCTTCGGGTGCAGCGGAGCGTCGAGCGCGAACGCCTCGTTCTCTCTGAGGGGCGTGTCTTTCTTCACGTGCAGCTCGCCGATGATCTGCAGGCGGGCGAGGTTGGTCTCGCTGTACCGCATGATTTGATCGGGCCGGTAGCCGTCGTCTTTGGGGTGCTGCAGCTGCCAGTAGCCAGGGTGCACGCGCTGCGCTTCTTTGATCGCGCGGCCAAACATGAAGTTGGTTTGAAACACCGCCTGCGCGTCGCCCTTCGGGCCTGTGACGTCGTCCATCAGGTCGCGGCGCGCGTCGGGCACCGAGAGCGGCGTGCGCGGCCACAGGTCGAAGTAGGCGGCCTCGACGGTGGGCACGCCGCAGGCGCCGGGGTGAAAGCAGCCCTGGCGGTAGCGGTCGACGACGTCGACAAAGGCGGCGAAGCGCTTGTCGGTGGCGCGAAACGAGCGGCCATCGCAGTTGGGCCAATCGAGAATGAAGGTCGCCAGCTCGGGGTGCGAGAGGCGGTGGGCGAGGTCGTCGCACAGCAAGCTGCCGCCGAGCATCGTCTTGGCCGAGATGTGGAACTGCCCGCCGCCGTTCAACAACGACGTCGACAACCCGATCGACTCTGGCGCGTGGAACACCAGCTCGTCGAAGAAGCGCACGAAGCGTTCGTCGTAGAGCCACGCCAGCGGCAGCGGCTTCATCGCCAGCTCGAAGGTCGCCGGGTCCATGCCAAAGGTGATCTCGAAGGGCTCGCTGCTGCCGCGCAGGTGAAACGTGAGGCGGTGCGCCTTGAGGTTCCAGTCGTCGACGTAGGTGGCGTCGTCGACGTCGTCGAAGAAGGCCCAGGCTTCGTTCTGCTGCTTCGCCGCGCGGTAGCGCTCGGCCATCGCTTTGCCGGCAGCTTCGACGGTGGCCTGCATGTGCGGGTGCGCGAAGTAGGCGGCGTCGTCGTCTTCGAGCTCGGTGAACAGCGTCACGCATTGCTTGGTTTGCAGCGTCGGCTCGAGGCCGATCCAGGCGTCGTCAAAGGCGTCGCCGACGCGGGCGTCGACGGCGTCGAGGCGCTCTTGCAAAGCCGTGATCGTCGGATCGTTCATCTCGTCACCTTTGCGACTCGCCGGCCATGGCGCATCGGTTTCCCTTTGTGGGGCGTCGTGCGACGACAGGGCCATGTCGCGCCTGCCGGAGATCCTCGTCGCCGCGCGGCTCTACCCGCAGAACGTCGTCGACGACGCCGTCCGCCGCGCCGAACAAGCCCGCGCCTGCATCGTCACCGCCATCGACGGCGTCGACGCCGCCGCCGTCGCCCGCGCCGTCGCCGCCGCCCTCGACGTCGAC
>JANNAY010000697.1:0-5340 GCA_031384945.1 Deltaproteobacteria bacterium | reverse complement strand
GCTCGGCCGCCTGCGCCGCCGTCAGCACCTGCTCTTCGGCCGCCGCCCGCGGATCCTTCCGGTTCGTCGTCGTCGTCGTCGTCGTCGTCGTCTTTCGCGCCGCCACCGTCGCCTCCTGCACCGTTTGTCGTCGTCGTCCGTGCCGTCAGCACCGCCGCCGCGCCGCCGACCACCCCAGGGTCCTGGAGCAGCCATGATCAATGTGCATCACGCAATCAACGTTGATCAACACCCCTCCGAGACCCCACGGTGGTCGGCAAGAGGTTCGTGATGCTCGACGTAAACGCCCCTGCTCGCCCGTTCTCCAGTGGCCTCGAAGACGTCGTCGCGGCGGCGACGCGGCTGTCGTCGGTCGACGGCAAAAACGGCGTGCTGCTCATCGCCGGACGGCCCCTCGAAGACCTCGCCGACACCCGCTTTCTCGACGTCGCCGCGCTGCTGCTCGCCCGCGCCGCCAAAGACGCCGACGCCAAAGACGCCGACGCCAAAGACAAGCGCGCCGCCTTCGACGTCGAATTCGCCGCCCGCGTCGACGCCGCCCGCGCCGGAGCCTTCGTCCGCTTCAACGCCGCAGCCTTCGCCGGCGCCCTCGACCTCGACGACCCGATGGCCACGCTGCGCGTCTTGCTCTCGCACACGACAGGCGAAGACCCCGCGGCCTTTGTCGGTGCCGCCCACGCCGCCGTCGCCGCCTGGCTGCGCAGACGCACGGGCGCGCCGATCGCGAGCGCCGCCGACGCTCCCGCCACCCCGTCGAGCGCGGGCGCCTGGCTGCTCGCCAAGAGCACCGGCAACGTCGACGCCGACGCCGGCCGCGCCCTCGACACCTACCTCACGACGGTGATCGACCACGGCATGAACGCGTCGACGTTCACGGCGCGGGTGGTGGCGTCGACGCAGGCGTCGCTGTCGGCGTCGCTGACGGCGGCGGTGGCGGCGCTGTCGGGTCCGTTGCACGGCGGCGCGCCAGGCCCTGTGCTCGACCTGCTCGACAAGATCGAAGCCAGCGGCATGGGCGTCATCGACGACGAATTGGCCGCGGGCCGCCGCTTGATGGGCTTCGGCCACCGCATTTACCGCGTGCGCGATCCGCGGGCCGCGGTGCTCGAAGGGGCCGTCGTGCGCTTGTTGCAGAACGCTCCGGCCGCGCGCCGCCGCCGGTTGGAGCTGGCCCGCGACGTCGAGAAAGCGGCGACGCAGAAGCTGCAGCAGAAGTCGCCGGATCGGCCGCTGCCGGCCAACGTCGAGTTCTTCACGGCGGTGCTGCTCGAAGCGATCGGCTTGCCGCGCGCTGGCTTCGCCGCCGTCTTCGCCGCCGGCCGCGTCGCCGGCTGGTGCGCCCACGTCGTCGAGCAGCGTCGGTTGGGCAAGCTCATCCGCCCGCAGTCACTCTTCGTTCCTTGACGCCGCGGTAGCGTGCGCGCTCCGTCGAACAGGAGCGCGCCATGGGCACCAGCAACTCGTACATGGAAGAGGTCATCCAGCAGCAGCAGCAGGTGGCGCAAGAGCTGCGAAAGCAAAAGGCGCCAGCGCCCGCAGCGATGATGGCACGCGGACGACGACAAAATGTGCCCGCGCCCAACGACGAAGGCGGCGGCGGACACGGCGGCGGAGGCGGCGGCGGCGGCAGCGTCACCAACGCCGTCGACGTCAGAGTCACGGGCTTCTGGCGCTTTCAGACCGTGATCGTGCCGCCCAACGCCTGGGTTGTGCACACGCGCCGCGGCCACGCCGAGCCGCTGCACCTCGGGTTGGGGGTGTCTTTTTCGTTCGATCCCATGCGGGATTCTTACATTGTGGCACCGGCGACCATGCAGACGTTGGCCATCAACGCCCGCTGCATCTGCGCCGAGCGGCAGGGCATTCTCGTGCAGGCCTATGTGCAATGGATCGTCGAAGACTTCAAAGCCGCTTACCAAAAATTGGACTTCGGCGACATCGACGACCCCATGCGCATCGTCAACGT
Organism: Deltaproteobacteria bacterium; assembly: GCA_031384945.1. Lineage (GTDB taxonomy): Bacteria > Myxococcota > UBA727 > UBA727 > VGSZ01 > VGSZ01. The sequence continues at coordinate 3,374 of JANNAY010000697.1, read as the reverse complement.
GCAGCTGCGTGAGCAGGCCGAAGCCAGCATCAAAGACAAGGTCGCCTCGATGTCGATCGACGAGGTGCTCGCCGACCGCCGTCCGATCATCGACGAGATGACGTCGCGTTTGCGCAGCGTGGCCGAAGGACAGGGCCTGAAGATCGTCCAGGTGCAGATCAAAGAGGCGGTCGTTTCGTCGACGTCGGTCTGGGAGAATTTGCAGAAGCCCTTTCGCGAAGAGAAAGCGCGCCTCGCCCGCCTCGCCGAGCTCGACCGCGAACGCGCCATTCAAGAGCGCGAGGTGAAAGACGCCAACGACGCCGAGCGCCAGCGCATCTCGGCCGACGGCGAGACGCAGCGCATGCGGCGCGCGCAAGAGGTCGAGCTGGCCAAGTCGCGCGGCGAGCTCGAAGAGATTCGCGTCACCGCGGAGCTGCAACAGATCGAAGCGCAGCAGCAGCTCGACGCCGCCCGCGCCGACGTCGACCTCGCCGCGACGAAAAAGGCACTGGAGAAGAAGCAGCTCGAGAACGACGCCCAGCTCGCCCGCGATCGCCTGGCCCTCGCCCTCGAGGCCGAGAAGCGCAAGGTCGAGAACGACATCTCGCCGGCCCGCCTCGACGAGCTGCTCGTGCGCAGCCTGCCGCAGCTGGCCAGCTCGCTGCCGCGCGCGACCAAGAGCGAAACGATCACCATCGCGGGCTCCGGCGAAGGCGGCGACCCCGGCGTCGTCGCCGTCACCGGCTTCGTGAAGACGCTGCGCACGCTGTTGGCGACATCGAAGCCCGACTGATCGCGCCGGGCAACTTCGCTCAGCGGGCATCGTCGTCGACGAACACCTCACCCGGCGCTGCGCGCCACCCTCTCACGCTTCGCGGAGAGGGCATCACCGGGGCGAGGTCGCGGGCGAGCATTGGCAAGCCATCGTCGTCGACGAACAGCGTTGGCAGCGGCCGGAGCGCCAGGTGCCCGCGCGCCGTGGTAGGAGAAAAGAATGTCCGATGGACCCTCTGAGGGGCTGCAAAGCCAACAGCCCCCCCGCGACGTGCAAGCCCTGCTCACGCGTTGGGCCGCGGGAAAAATCACGCTGAAAGAGCTCAAAGGCTATACAGACGATGAGCTCTACGCCATCGCACACACTGGATACTTCTTCCTCATGCAGGGGAAGAACAATGAGGCCAAGACTCTCTTCGAGGGACTGGTCGCCATCGACCCCAAAAACGACTACTATTACCGCGCCCTCGGCGTGATTTTTCATAAACTTGGTGACACCGAGCGTGCCATCAAGCAATTCACCTACGCCATCACGGTGAGCCCCAAGGCGGCGCCGTCGTACGTGAACCGCGCCGAGGTCTTTCTGTCGCTGAACAGAAACCCCGAGGCGGCCAACGATCTGCGCAAGGCGCTCGAGCTGGTCACGCCCCGCGAAGCCGCGCTGGCAAAAAAATCCCGCGCCCTGCTCGGCGTCGTCACGCGCCGCCGCTGATTCTCGAGGTCCCCATGCAGATTCCCGACGGCTGGGCCGACGTTCTCGGCAGCGAAACGTCACAGAGCTACTTTCAAGATCTCTCGGCGTTTCTCGCGAAAGAGCGAAAGACCAAGCAGGTCTTTCCGCCCGAAGACGACGTGTTCAACGCGCTGAAGTTGACCCCGTTTGACGACGTCAAGGTGCTCTTGCTCGGCCAAGACCCCTACCACGACGACGGACAAGCCCACGGCCTGTGCTTCAGCGTGCTGCCGCCGACGAAGCCGCCGCCGTCGTTGCGCAACATCTACACCGAGCTCAAGGCCGACGTCGGCGTCGACGCCCCCGCCGACGGCGACCTCACCGCCTGGGCGAAGAAGGGCGTGCTGTTGTTGAACGCGGTGCTCACCGTCGAGGCGCACCAGCCCAACTCTCACAAAGACCAGGGGTGGGAGCGCTTCACCGACGCGATCATCAAGGCTGTGTCGGCGCGCGAGAAGCCCGCGGTCTTCTGCTTGTGGGGCGCCTACGCCCGCAAGAAAGTGAAGCTCATCGACGCCGACAAACACGGCATCGTCGAAGGCGCGCACCCGTCGCCGCTGTCGGTGGCGAAGTTCAAGGGCAGCAAGCCCTTCAGCGCCATCAACGCGGCGCTCGTCGAGCGCAAGCAGAAGCCCATCGACTGGTCTTTGTGATCGCGCGCGGTCGGATGTGAACGCCGACCCCTTCGACGACGACCGCTTCGACGAAGCCTGCGCCGACCACCTCGCCAACGACGGCTTCGTCGTCATCGACGGCTGGCTCGGCGACGCGCACGCGACCTCGCTGCGGGCCGAGCACGCCGCCCTCTTCGACCGCGGCGCCTTTCGCCCCGCGCGCATCGGCCACGGACACCAGCGCCAGACCGCCGCCGCCATCCGCAGCGATCGCATCTGCTGGTTCAACGTCGACGGCGACGCCGACTCAAACGACGACGACGGAAGCGTTGACGACGACGACGGCGACGCTGCAGACGGCGTCCGCCCGGGGCCCGCTGTCATCGACTTGCTCGGCCGCCTCGACGGTTTGCGCGCGATCTTGAACCGCAGCTGCTTCCTTGCGCTCACGCGCATCGAGCTGCACGCCGCCTGCTACGACCCCGGCGTCGGCTACGACGCCCACGTCGACGTCTTCGGCGACGACTCCCGCCGCGTCATCAGCTTCTCTCACTACTTGAACGCCGACTGGGTCCCCGCCGACGGTGGCTGCTTGCGCATGGAGGGCGTCGTCGCCCGCGACATCGCGCCGATCTTTGACCGCCTCGTGGTGTTCCAGAGCCGCACGCAGCGGCACGCGGTCCTGCCCGTCGCCCGCCGCCGTTGGTCGTCGACGGGTTGGATGAGCGGCACGTAGAAGGTGACGCACGATGATCGATGTCGACCTCGAAGCCCCTGACTACGTCGTCGCTGCCCGCGTCGCCGCGCTCGCCGCCATCGGGAGCTCAGACGCGTTGCCCAGGGAGTTGGACCGTTGCCACGTGCTCGCGATGTTGGGCCAGGGCGGGGACGTGATCGAGCGCCTCCAAGAACTGGTCACCACCGCTGAGTCGAACGCCGAGCGTGGGGACATTCATCACCTCATCCTCGATGCAATGGTGCGCACCTCACGCCGCGATGGGGCGGCAGCAAGCCTGCTCGCCCTCTGGTCGCTCGCCGCCGACGTGCCTGCAACGCAGTCCGATCCACGACGTCGACTGCTGATGAAGCTTCAGCGCTTGCTCTCGCCGAAGCTCAAGCCGGAGCTGGAGATCTTGATGGCGTCTCCACCGTCACCATTGCGTCGACTGGCCGAACGTCTGCATCCCCTGTGTGTGATTGATCTCAGCCCATGAGGCCGGTCAACTACATCTCAGGCGGCGCGATCGCGTAGAGCGGGCGGTAGCCGCCGG
>JANNAY010000066.1:0-3122 GCA_031384945.1 Deltaproteobacteria bacterium | reverse complement strand
GCCGGACTCGTGAAAACCGATGCCCTCACCGACGACGATTCTCGCTCTGCTCAGGCATCTCGGCCGCTACGGGGAACGCGAGGTGGTCATCATCGCGTCAGTCGTCGTTGCCAGGCGTAGGTTCCCGAGGCGGGCCACGCGCACGCGCCACCCCTGTCCCTGGCCCTCGGGCCCCTGGGCGCGGCCGCAGCATCTTCGATCCCCGGTTTGCATCGGCCGCTTTGGGGGCCTGCATCGATCACCGAAGCTGATCGCCAATGCGATGCAGGCCCCCATAGCGGCCGTGATCTGCGGTGATCGACGACGTCACGACCGCGGCCATGGGCAGGGGGTGCCACATTCATGAGGCCCGCTTCGGTGAGAGAAGTGACGAATGCTCAGCCCATGGGCAGGGGTGCCTCGTGCTGGAGGCCCGCCTCGGTGAGCGAGACATCGTCGCGAGCGTCGCTCAGTCGTCGACGTCGATCTCGAGGCGTTTGCCGAAGGCGGCGCGGAAGAGCGCGCGCTCGATCTCGTGGTCCCACGGCTCGATCGCGCGGCCCTTGCGGCGGTGCAGGCGCAGGTGCGCGACCGGACCGAGGACGCGGACGTCGACGCTGGCGACGGGCTGCTGCCGCGAGTGATCGGCGCCGTCGGCGATGCGCAGCAACGTGACGAGCGCGCGCAGCACGCGCTGCTCGAGGGCGTCGAGATGCAAGAGCGCCTCGTGGTCTTTGGCCGGCGGCGAGCGGCGGTGAAAGCGCGCCACCAACGCCGCGATCTCGCGCTCGCGGTCGGAGATGCCGGGCAGGTCCATGTTGTGAATCAAGTAGTGCGAGTGCTTGTGGTGGCGGCTGCGCGAGACCGACGTGCCGACGTCGTGCAAGACAGCGGCGACCTCGAGGATCAAGCGGCAGTCGGGCGGCAGCTCGTGCACCTGCTTCAGCTGATCGAAGAGCGCGAGGGCGAGGTCGCGCGTGTGCAGCGCGTGCGCCTCGTCGAAGCCGAAGCGGCGGCCGGCGGCGACGACGGCCTCAGACAACAGCGGATCGGTGCGGCGTTGGGCACCGCGGCGCACCAGATCGACGAGCAAGCCCTCTTTGAGGCCGCCGTCGACGGCGGTGATGCTCTCGATGCGCAGGTGGTGCGCCAGCGACTCGAGCACGACGGCGCCGGCGACGATGACCTCGGCGCGGTGGGCGTCGAAGCGCTTGCGGCGCTCGGTGGGCGAGAGCACAGCGAGCTCTTCGACGGCGCGCGACAGGCTCTCGCGGGTGGCGTGTCCCGAGCCGGGCGGCGAGGCGAAGGTGCAGATGGCGCGGATCGTTCCAGAGCTGCCGATGGCGTGCGTCGGCGCGCCCTTGATGGTCGCCGGCACTGCCTCGGCGACGATGCGCTGGGCGTAGCGGCGCATGCCCACCAGCTGCTCGCGCGTGAGCTTCGGACCGGCGTGCACGATCTCTGACAAGCGCACAGCGCCGATCGGCACGCTCCACAGCGCTGTCGGTTCTTCGCCGACGCCGACGGCGATCTCGGTGCTGCCGCCGCCGATGTCGAACAGCAGCGAGCGGGCCCGCGCCGGCAGCCCGCGCAGCACGCCGAGGCTGATCAATCGCGCTTCTTCGGTGCCAGAGATCACTTCGAGCTCGAGCCCGCACTCGCGGCGCACGCGCTCGACGACGTCGTTCTTGTTGCGCGCGTCGCGCACCGCGCTGGTCGCCACAGCGCGCACATGTCGGGCGCCGTGCGCACGGCAGAGATCGGCGTAGCGAGAAAGCGCGGTGGCGAGCCGGTCGACGACGTCGTCGGCCATGAGACCCGTTTCCCAGATGCCCTCGCCGGGCCGCACCGGATCGCGCTCTTGGTGCACGGGCTCAAAGGCGCCGTCGTCGCCGAGGCGCACCAGCTTCAAGCGAATCGCGTTGCTGCCGACGTCGATGGCGCCGAGCACCTCGCCTTTGCGCAGCGCGTGGTCGGTGCCGAGCTTCTCGCCGAGGGAGCGGCTGCGCTTCTTCTGCGTCGCCTTCGTCGTCTTCGTCTTGGTCTTGGTCTTCGTCAGAGTCGCGGGTCGGCGGGCCATGCCCCTCGCTTACTCCAGCGACGACGGATGTGGAGAACGCGACGACCCCGTCACCCAAACGTCACCGCTGTCACCCGCTGTTCAAGGCAGCGCGACGCGAATGTTGCGCAGGCGTCGTCGACGTGGCGCTGGCGCAGACGACTTCTCTGCCCAGAAGAAATCCGGAGGATCCACATGCACCGTCTGTTGCTCGCCATCCCGTTCGTTCCCCTCGCCCTGACCGCCTGCCCCGCCGAAGAGACGCCCCCCACGACGACAGAGGGGTTCAGCTGCGACGGCGACCTCTGCACCGTCACCGGCCCGATCTTGAGCGACGTCACGTTCACCAAAGACAAGCAGTGGGTCTTGCAAGGCGGCGTCTTCGTCGGCGACGACAGCGACCCCGCCGCCGCGCCGACGACGCTGACCATCGAGCCGGGCACCACGATCTTCGGTGACACCGCGACGCTCTCGTTCTTGTTGATCACGCGCGGCAGCAAGATCGTCGCCGACGGCACCCGCGAAGAACCCATCGTCTTCACCAGCGCCGCCGACGTCGGCAGCCGCGCCCGCGGACAGTGGGGTGGCCTCGTCGTCAACGGGCAAGCCCCGGTGAACGGCTGCGCGGGCGATCCGTGCACGCTGTCGGGTGAGGCTGGCACCGGCACCTACGGCGGCGCCCGCGACGACGACGACAGCGGCGTTCTCCGCTTCGTGCGCATCGAGTTTCCTGGCAAGCTGATCGACGCCGAGAACGAGCTGAACGGCATCGCGCTGCAGGGCGTGGGCCGCGGCACCGTCATCGATTCGATCCAGGTGCACATGGGCGCCGACGATTGCATCGAGTTCTTCGGCGGCACCGCCGAGGCCAAGCACATCGTCTGCTCCGGCGTCGCCGACGACAACCTCGACTGGACCTTCGGCTGGACCGGCAAGGTGCAGTTTCTCGTCGCCCAGCAGCACGACGACGCTGGCGAACGCGGCGTCGAAGCCGACAACAACGAAGACAACAACGCGCTCGCGCCGCTGTAGAACCCCACCATCTCGAACATCACCTTGATCGGCGGCGCGCTCAGCAAAGAAG
>JANNAY010000678.1:0-4078 GCA_031384945.1 Deltaproteobacteria bacterium | reverse complement strand
GTGCTGTGACGGTCATGCTGACGGTCAGGTGCCGCAGAAGGTCTGGTAGCGCGCCGTCACCTCGGCGGGAGCGGGGGCGGCGCAGCGCGGGTCGCTGTCGGTGTACGGCTGCGAGATGGCCGCCAGCAGCGACGTGAAGGGGGCGAAGTCGCCGTCGACGGTGGCGGCGGCGAGGGCCTCTTCGACGAGGTGATTGCGCGGGATGACGACGGGATTTCGCGCCCGCAGCTCCGCCGCCCGCGCCGACGTCGGCAGGTCGCCGTCTTTGGCGCCGTCTTTGGCGAGGCGCTCGCGCCACACGGCGAGCCAGTCCTCGACGTCGGCCGGCGCGGTGAACAGCCGAAGCAGCGGCGCCGCATTGCCGTCGATGACGTCGGCGAGGGCGCGCCAGGCGCAGGTGAAGTCGACGCGCTGGGCCGCGAGCAGCGAAAGCCATCCTTCGACCAGCGCTTCGTCGCCGTCGTGGTCGCGAGAGAGACCGAGCTTCTTTCGCTGCCCGGCCAGGAGCGCGGCGCGGTAGGCGCGGGGAATCTCGTTGAGCACCTCGCTGGCGGCGGCGACGGCGCGGTCTTCGTCGCCGCCGGCGTCGGGCAGGAGCAGCGGCAGCAGCGCCTCGGCGAGGCGGGCGAGGTTCCACTGGGCGATGGCCGGCTGGTTGCCGTAGGCGTAGCGGCCGCCGTGATCGATGGAGCTGAAGACGGCGGCGGGGTCGTAGCCTTCGAGGAAGGCGCAGGGGCCGTAGTCGATGGTCTCGCCGGAGATGGCCATGTTGTCGGTGTTCATGACGCCGTGGATGAAGCCGACGTTCGCCCACTGGGCCATGAGTGAAGCTTGGCGATCGGCGACCGCCCGCAAAAACGCGAGAAAGCGATCGGGGCGCCCGACCAGCGCGGGGTCGTGGCGCGCGATGGCGTAGTCGGCGAGAATTTTGACCCGTGCGACGTCGCCACGGGCGGCGAAGAATTCGAAGGTGCCGACGCGCAGGTGGCTGGCGGCCACCCGCGTGAGCACCGCGCCCGGCAGCACGGTGGCGCGCACGACGGGAGCCCCGGTGGCGGTCACCGCCAACGCCCGCGTCGTCGGAATGCCGAGGGCGTGCATGCCCTCGCCGATCAAGACCTCGCGCAGCATCGGACCGAGGGCGGCGCGCCCGTCGCCGCCGCGCGAGAAGGGAGTGCGGCCCGAGCCCTTGAAGGCGACGTCAAAGCGCCGGCCGTTGCGGTTCACCACCTCGCCGAGCAGCAGCGCCCGGCCGTCGCCCAGCTGGGGTGAGAAGTGTCCGAACTGGTGGCCGGCGTAGACCTGCGCCACCGGGGCAGCGCCCGGCGGCAGCGCATTGCCCGACCACAGCTCCGCCGCTTCGTCGCCGGAGAACCACGACGTCGGCAGCCCCAGCTCTTCGGCCAGCGCGGCATTGGCGTAGACGAGTCGCGGCCGCGGCGCCGGCGCCGGTTGCACCGGCACCGAGAAGCCGTCGAGATCGCGGGCGTAGCTGTTGTCGAACATCGAGACAGCCTGCGGAAGCGCGCCGCCGCAGACAACGCCTCGGTCGGATTACTGTGCCGCGATGGCGACGAAGAAGACCGCGGCGAAGAAGACCGCGAAGACCGCGACGACGAAGACGACCGCGACGACGAAGACGACCGCGGCGAAGAAGACCGCGAAGACCGCGGCGAAGAAGACCGCGAAGACCGCGACGAAGAAAAAGACCACCGCGGCGCAGAAGACCGCGAAGACCGCGAAGAAGACCGCGAAGACCGCGGCGAAGAAACCCGCGACGGCGAACGCCGCCATCACGCCGGCGGCCATGGGCTTCATCGGTGAGCTGGCCCGCCGCCAGGATCGCGCGTGGTTCGAACCCCGCAAAGACGAGCTGAAGCGCCTGCTGCACGAGCCACTGCTGGCGGTGCTGCGCGAGGCGGGGGTGCTGTTACTCGACGCCTTCACCGTCGTGCAAGACAGCGCCCCGAAGGTCTTTCGCATCTACCGCGACGTCCGCTTCTCCAAAGACAAGTCGCCCTACAAAGACCACGTCGGCGGCACGCTGTCCCTCGGCCACGGCTTGCTCTACGTCCACGTCTCGGGCGACGACGTCTTCGCCGCTGTCGGCGTCTACGATCCGTCGCCGTCTCAGCTGTTGGCGTTTCGCGCGGCGGTGGCCCACACCGACCTCGGTCCGCGGCTGTTGCAGGCGACAGAGGCGCTCGAAGAACGGGGCTACGCGCTGATGGCCAGCGACGCGCTCTTGCGGGCCCCGGCGGGGTTCTCGCCGACGCACCCGCAGATACGTCTGCTGCGCCAGAAGGGCTGGGCGCTGAAGCTGCCGACCATCGCCGCCGCCCACCGCGCCGACGGCAGCCTCGGCAGCGTCATCGCCGCCAGCGTGCTGCAGGCGCAGACGGCCATCGCGCTGGCGGAGACCGCGTTCTCGCGCTCCCCCGGGTGACTGAGAGGTGACGCACGCGGGACGACGACGAATCACGCAGCCGAGGGCGGGCGGGTCACCAGCAGCGCCGCGCGGGCCCGCATGAGGCACGAGCCGAGCAGGTTCAGCCCCTTCCATTGCTGTGGGTCTTGGGCTGCGGGGTCGTCTTTGCCGAGGCCGATGCCCCAGATCGTGTCTTTGGGAGAGGCTTCGACGAGGATCTTGGTGCCCGTTGTTTCAAGGTATTCTCGAAGCGTGGGCGACTGACGAAATTTCTCAGTTGACCCGCGGGCGACGATGGCCTCGCGCTCGCGGTTCCACACGACGTTGTCGAAACGGCGGATGCGTCGACCGAGGGCCTTGACCTTGCCGGGGTCGGTCGAGGCGAGGATCTCGCGCTGGATGTCGACGTCGCCGAAGAGGGCGGCCTTTCGCTCCATCATGAAATGTTCGGCGGTGGTGTAGTTCACACCATCGACGCTGAAGGGCGCCGGGTACCACTGCGAGAGCATCCACGGCCCGGGCTGGCCGAGGTTGTCGTCAGTGTGGCCCCAAAAGAAGACGAACTTCAGGCGTTCGCCAGCGGCGGCGCGGGCGATGACGGCGTCGGCGGAGAATTCATCGTTGTCACTCATGGGGCCTCGAGACGTTGGCGGTGAGAAGGTGATTCAGCGCAGCTGGTCGCGCACGCGCATCAAGATGACGCCGAGGCGGTTCTGCCCCGTCCACATCGATGGATCCTGCGCCTGCTGCCTCTTCGACGCCGGCAGGCCGATGCTCCACAGCTTGTCGCGGGGCGCGCGGTGGGCCAGCAGCGCGGGAGCAGTAGATACAAGATATTCTTTTGCGGCGGCGTTCTGCCGAAATTTCTCAACACAGGCGACCTCGACGATCGCCTCACGCGCGGCCGCCCAGCGCGCCGAATCGAAAGGCAGCAGACGACGCCCGGCGGCTTGAACCTGAGCGCCGAACTCGTAGCCACGCATGGCGTTGCGGGCGGCCTCGTTGCCGAAGAGCAGGGCCTTCTGCTCCATCATGAAATGCAGCGCTGTGCGGTGGTGAGACTTGCCCATGACGAAGGGGCATGGCGCCCAGAGCGACAGCGTGAACGGACCGATGCCCGCCGCAGGCCGGTCGCCATCCTGGTGGGCGGTGTCGTCAAAGACGAGGACCGACGACGTCACTCAACCCCCGCAGCGCGGGTCTTCGCTCTTCGAGTCGGGCGTGGTGTCGACGAAAAACGGCAAGTCACCGCAGCTGTGGTTCGAGCCGCAGACGAAGTCGTAGGCGGCGGCGCCGTCGTGGCAGCCGATGCAGTTGCCGGCAACGTTGCTGATCTCGGTGGTGCCGCGGTTCGTGATGACGGTGCGATTGCCCTCGTCGACGCTCAGGACGATGAACTCCCAGTCGCCCGTCTCGGGCGAGAAGCCCTTGCCGCGCTTGACGCTGACCTCGTCGTGAAAGAGCGAGACCACCGTGCCCACCGGGTATTCGCCGAGGGCGTGGGTGCGGGCGTGCTCGACCGCCTCGAGCTGGTGACCGAGCGGGTTCCAAATCTTGTAGTTGTCGGCCGACTGCCACGGCGCGTCGGCGAGGCAGCTGAGGTCGTCGTCGACGAGAAACAGGTCTTCGCCGTCGGTCGAGAAGCCGTTC
>JANNAY010000672.1:0-3710 GCA_031384945.1 Deltaproteobacteria bacterium | reverse complement strand
CGGGCGGGGGTGACGGGCGGGCGTGACGCGGCGAAGACCTGCGTGCCTCGCCGTCAGGAGCCCCCACAAGCAACAGTCGGCGACCCAGCTCGAGTTTCACCCTCTCCACAGCGAGGCCTTGCGAGCGCCCGTGGAGAGGGTCGAGCGAAGCGAGGGGTGAGGTCTCTGGCGCCCGCCACAACGATAAAGAACCGCCGACGTTGACCTCTCGCTAGTGAATGGCTGCGCGGACGGGGAGGGTTTTCACAAGCTCACCCTCGGCCGCGGCCAGCTGCGCCAACCGCGCCGTCGTCTTCTGCTTCGCTTCTTTGACGCCGCTGCGTTCGTAGCTGCGCTCGGCGAGGTCGATGAAGAGCAGGTGGTGCGTCGCCTCTTCGCGCCACAGGTCGGCGTAGAGGGCGCAGACGTTGTCATCGATCATGTCGTCGACGAATTCGGATCGGTGCTTCGGCAGCTCGTCGGCGAGGAGCTTGAGCCGCTCGCACGACCGCCCCTCGATCAGCGCCGCGCACAACAAGCGATCGACGCGGCCGTCGAGGACGTTGTCTTTGCGCACCTGCGCCAACAGGCCGTCGACGTAGGGGTCGCGCTCGGGGTGTCCGAGGTCGAGGCCGCGGGCGACGCAGAGGGCGGCGACGCGGGCGTAGTGGCCGGCTTCGTCGCTGGCGAGCGAGCCCAGCGCGACGACGAGCTTCGGATCGTCGGGGTACTTGCCGCAGAACGACAGCGCCGTCACCGCGGCCTTGTGCTCGCAGTGCGCGTGGTCGACGAGGACGCGCGAAAAATGGGCCACCGCATGGGTGACCCACTCGCGCGACGTCTCACCGACAAGATGCAGCATAGTTTCTCCGTGACGACGTCAAATCGAGGTTGGCAAGGCGCCGGCGAGGAGCGGAGCGAGCGTACGCTTTGGTACGTGAGCGAGCACCGCAGACGGCAACGCAGCCAGCCTCGATTTGCCGTCGCTCACGCTCAGAGCAGCTTCTCGAGGGGCGCGTACTTGAGCCCATGCGCTTCGGCGACGGCAGCGTAGGTGCACTCGCCCTTGTAGGTGTTGACGCCCATGGCCAGCGGGGCCGAGGACTTGACGGCGTCGACGACGCCCTTGTTCGCCAACATCTTGAGGTACGGAAACGTCGCGTGGTTGAGGGCGAACGTCGACGTGCGCGGCACGGCGCCGGGCATGTTGGCGACGCCGTAGTGCACGACGCCGTCGACGACGAAGGTGGGGGCGTCGTGGGTCGTGACCTTCATGGTCTCGACGCAGCCGCCCTGGTCGACGGCGACGTCGACGATGACGCTGCCCGGCTCCATCCGCTTGAGCAGGTCGCGGGTGACGAGGCGCGGCGCGCGGGCGCCGGCGACGAGGACGGCGCCGATGACGAGGTCGGCGGTCTGCACCTGCTCGGCGATGGCGTGCTGGGTCGAGTAGAGGGTCTGCGCACGCTCCATAAAAATATCTTCGAGGTAGTCGAGGCGCTCGAGGCTGTTGTCGACGATGGTGACGTCGGCGCCCATGCCGACGGCGACTTTGGCAGCGTTGACGCCGACGACGCCGCCGCCGATGACGACGACCTTGGCGCGGGGCACGCCGGGCACGCCGCCCAGCAAGATGCCCTTGCCGCCGTGCTCTTTCTCGAGGCACCAGGCGCCGACCTGCACGGCCATCTTGCCGGCGACCTCGCTCATGGGCTTCAACAGCGGCAACGTGTTGCCGACCTGGATGGTCTCGTAGGCGATGCCGGCGACCTTGCGCGTCAGCAGCTGCTTGGTGAGCTCGGGCTCGGCGGCGAGGTGCAGGTACGTGTAGAGAATTTGCCCTTCGCGCATGAGGGCGAACTCGGGCGCGAGCGGCTCTTTCACCTTCGTGACGAGGTCAGCGCGGCCCCAGACGTCTTTTTGTTCGTCGACGATTTCGGCGCCGGCGGCGGCGTATTTTTCGTCGGTGATGCCGCTGCCGAGGCCAGCGCCCTTCTGCACGAGCACCGTGTGGCCGGCTTTTTTCAGCTCAAAGACAGACGCCGGAATGATGCCGACGCGGTTCTCGCGGGTTTTGATCTCCGTGGGGCAGCCAATGATCACGTCGCGCTCCTGCAGTCCGGGTTGGAAGTTCCGTCCGCCTAGAGCGTGCTGACGACGTCGACAACCAACTTTGTGAATGCCGCACCGCGTCCTACTCAGGCGGGCGACACTCCAAGGGTTCCTCTCCGCAAAGCCTCCGCGTCACCCTCGGAGCCTCGTCGCGACTCTTTGCGACTCAAAAGCGGACCGTGCTAGCAAACGGGTCTTTCCCGCAGCCGATCCGACCTGAGGAGCAACATGGCGTCGAAGATTCCGCCCCCCGCCAGCAACGTGACCAAAGATTCGGGCCGTGCGGCCGCGCTCAACAAAGCGCTCGAAGAGAAGGGCACGACCTCGAAGAAGAAGTCGGCCATCGACCCGTTGCGCGATCCGACGACGTACACGCAAGACGAGCTGAACGAGATGATGAGCGAAGGTGAGGTGCCCGCGACCTTCACCCAAGACAACCTCGTCAAGTTCGTCGTCGGCGAGATCACGTGGTCAGAGCTCACCGGCTTGACCATGCAAGAGGCGTATTCGTTCGCCGAGATCGCCTACAACCTGTTCGAGCAGGGCAAGTACGACCAGGCCCAGACCATCGTCGAGGGTCTCGTCATCTCGAACCCGTACGACGGCTACTTTCACGGCCTGCTCGGCGCCATCTACGGCCGCAAGGGCATGCACGAAGAGGCGCAGGAGGAGTACTCCATCGCCATCGACCTCGACCCGACCAACCTCTCGGCCTACGTCAACCGCGCCGAGATCTTTTTGCAGCACGGCGACATCGAGAAGGCCCTCAAAGACCTCAAGAAGGCCATCGAGCTCGATCCCAAGGGCGAGAAGCCCTTCGGCGTGCGTGCCCGCGCCCTCGCGGCGGCGACGGCGTCGGTGCTCGAAGAAGCGCTGAAGCAGAGCGGCGTCGACATCGACAAAGCGGCGAAAGACAAGAAGCCTGCGTCGTCGTCGGCGAAGCCTGCGGCGTCGTCGTCGGCGAAGCCCGCGGCGAAGAAGAAGTAGCCGCGGCATCGGTCGCCAACAAGAACGCGGGCCTCTCGGTCCGCGTTTTTTTCTTTTTGTGCCCTGCCGGGCGGCGCTTCTTGAATCGGTCGCTCCGCTCCCTCGCGACACTCCAAGGCTTCCGCTCCGCAAAGCCTCCGCGTCACCCTCGGAGCCTCGTCGCCAGCTATTTCTTCTCGGGCACGAAGTCGGGCGGCGCCTGCGACCCATCGCCGAAGAAGAACTGCTCGCACTGCTGCTTCAACAGCTGCCGCGCAGACTTGTCGCTGAGGTCGATGCGGTACTCGTTCATCAGCATCTTCTGGTGCTCGAGCCACACGCCCCAGCCCTCTTCGCTGACGTTCTCGAAGATCTTCTTGCCCAGCTCGCCGGGAAACGGCGCCTTCTCGAGGGCGGGGGCGTCTTTTTTCAGCTTCACGCAGTGGACAGTGCGGCTCATGCGCCTGCTTCTGCCGTTGATCGTTTGCGGCGGCAACCAGCATCGTCGACGTCGACAGCGCTTGCGTTGCCCGCGCCGCAGAGCCCCCAGTACCCCCGCTGCGCGGGGGCAAAGCCATCTCCCGCCCTTCCCTGCCAAGGCATCATCTCAAGGGATGGGCATCGTGGAATTTGGGTTTGCCCCCGCGCAGCGG
>JANNAY010000623.1:0-4814 GCA_031384945.1 Deltaproteobacteria bacterium | reverse complement strand
GCGGTTTGGCGCGCGCGCATCGAGACGACCCAGTCGACGACGTCGCCACACGGGATGGACGCCGAACAACTGCCTGCTCAACCGCTACCCCGATGGACGCGCGGCGATGGGGTGGCACGTCGACGACGAAAGCGGCTTCGTCGAAGGCACCGGCGTCGCCATCGTCTCCCTCGGCGCAGCCCGCGAATTCGCCTTCCGCAAGATCAGCGACCACGCCGATCGGACGACGTTGACGCTGATGCCCGGTTCACTGATGATTTTAACGCCAGAGCTGCAGGCGAATTACCAACATGCGCTGCTGGCCGCCGTAGCAGAAGACGTCGGAGTCAGAGTCAGCGCGACGTTTCGGTTTTTGCGGACGTGACGCATTTTCGCCGTCGAGCGCGTTCGACCTTTTGAAGCGCATCGAGGTCGGTCTCGGCCGGCGGGTTCTTCGCCGCCCACGCCAGCGCCTGCTGCAGCTGCGTCTTGTGCGGCTCCTGCGTCCACCAAGCTTCCCTCTCGCTAGCCGGCATGCGACGATCGTAGAGACACAAGCAGAAGCCGGCAATCCCGGCGTTGCAATGCGCGTTTCCATTTTCTAGAATCTAGAAATTCCTGTTTCTAGAAACGAGAATTCCGATGCTCAAGCCCCAAGACCTCCTTGTCGCGCTCGCGCTGGTCGTCGAGGGGCCGGTGCACTTCGAGCGCCTCGCCGAAATCACCGGCCTCGCGCTCTCGCAGGCGCACCAGAGCGTGCAGCGGCTCAAGGCTGCACGGCTCGTCAACGTCGAGCGCAAGGTGAACCGCGCGAACCTTGAAGAGCTGCTGCTCCACGGCGTCGCCTACGTCTGGCCGCCCGAGTTGAGTGGCCCCGTGAACGGCATGCCGACGGCGGGTGCGGCGCCAGCGTTGGTTGATCGCTTTCCCATGAGTGATGGCGGGCCGCGCGTTTGGCCTTCGCGTTCGGGCACCACCCGAGGCGTCGGGTTGCAGCCGCTCTACAAGACCGCCCCCGACGCTGCCGAGCGAAACCCGCGGCTCTACACCTTGCTCGCGCTCGTCGACGCCATCCGCTGTGGAGCCGCGCGAGAAAAGGCGCAGGCGGGGGCCGAGCTGTCGGCGGAGTTGCGGCGATGAACGACAACCGCGAGCGATTGCGTGCGCGAGTGCGCCGGCTCGTCGACGTCCTCGGCGCCGACCTCACCGAGCGTTTGACCCTGGTGGGCGGGACGGTACCTGCGCTCGCCGACGGTGCAGTGCCGGTTCGCATGACGGAGGACATCGACGTCGTCGTTCGCGGCGGGCTTCGTGATTGGCGCTCCTGCATTGACGACATGGAGAGTCGAGGATTCCGCACCTCACGCGAAGAGGACGCTCCCATCTGCCGCTTCGAGCATGGCGATCTCGTCGTCGACGTGATGGAAACAGCTGGCGATCTTGGTTTCACCAATCGCTGGTACGCAAAGGCATGTGATGCCCGCGTGACGACGTCCATCGACGGGCTGCACGCCATCTCGCCGCTGTACTTTGTAGCGACGAAGTTCGACGCGTTCTTATCGCGAGGTCGCCACGATCCGCTGGTCTCTCACGACCTCGAGGACATGATCGTTGTGCTGCGACGCGACGAGGGGCTCTTTGCCGAGATCTCCACCGGCACTGACAACGTTCACGTCGCTCTGCGAGAACAGATGGTGCAGCTGATGGCCGACCCTTTTGCTGCGGACTACGTGCGGGCGCAGGTCGAGTCCGACGACGTTAGCCAGCAACAGGCCGAGGTCTTGATCCAGCGGATCATCGCGGCCGGACAAGGTCAGGTGCTTCCTCCTCGTCGTCCGCGCTCCACCAACTGGAACGGCGGGGGCGGATGGGGCGGCGGCTGGAACAGCGGCTGACGGGACCTCGCGTCGCCGTCATTTCTTGCTAGACCCACCGCGTCAGAACTCACGAAAGCCCCAGCGAGGGCAGGAGCAGCAACATGATCGACGGCGTCGAGCTCATCCAGCGCACGTACTCCACGATGAAGCAGAGGCACGAAGAAGCCCGCAAGGCCTTCGGTCGCCCGCTGACGCTGACGGAAAAAATCCTCACCGCGCACATGCAGAAGGCCGTCGACGAGGACAACAAGCCCCTCGCCCGCAAGAAGAGCTACGCCAACCTGCACCCTGATCGTGTCGCTTTGCAGGACGCGACGGCGCAGATGGCGCTCTTGCAGTTCATGCAAGCCGGCAAGAAAGAAGTCGCCGTGCCGTCGACGGTGCACTGCGACCACCTCATCCAGGCGAAGGTCGGCGCCAAGAACGACCTGCTGCGGGCCATCGACGAGAACCAAGAGGTCTTCGACTTCCTGCAGACCGTCTCGCAGAAGTACGGCCTCGGGTTCTGGAAGCCCGGCGCCGGCATCATTCACCAGGTCGTCCTCGAGAACTACGCGTTCCCGGGCGGCATGATGATCGGCACCGACTCGCACACGCCGAACGCCGGCGGCCTCGGCATGGTCGCCATCGGCATCGGCGGCGCCGACGCTGTCGACGTCATGGCCGGCTTTCCGTTCAACCTGCGCTGGCCCGGCGTCATCGGCGTCAAGCTCACCGGCTCGATGAAGGGCTTCACGTCTCCCAAAGACGTCATCCTGAAGCTGATGGGTATTTTGACCGTCAAGGGCGGCACCAACCACATCGTTGAATTCTTCGGACCCGGCGCCGCTGCCATCTCGTGCACGGGCAAGGGCACCATCTGCAACATGGGCGCCGAGCACGGTGCCACGACATCGGTGTTCGCCTACGACGAGTCGATGGCGCGCTACCTGCGCGCGACCAACCGCGGCGCCTGGGCCGACCTCGCCGATCAACACAAAGCCGAGCTGCAGGCCGATCCTGAAGTGTACGCTGATCCGGCGAAGTACTACGACCAGGTCGTTGAGATCGACCTCGACACCCTCGAGCCGCACCTCGTCGGTCCGCACACGCCCGACCTCGCGCACCCGGTGTCGACCATGAAAGCGAAGGTCATCGCTGAGAAGTGGCCGGCCGACATCACCTCGGCGCTCATCGGCTCGTGCACCAACTCATCGTACGAAGACGTCAGCCGCGCGGCCTCGTTGGCCGATGCCGCGCTCAAGGCCGGGCTCAAGGCCAAGGTGCCGTTCTTGATCTCGCCCGGGTCAGAGACGATTCACCTGACCATCAAGCGCGATGGCCAGATGAAGACCTTCGACGACGCCGGCGGCACCGTGCTCGCCAACGCCTGCGGCCCCTGCATCGGCCAGTGGGACCGGCAGAACATGCCCAAAGAACAGAACGCGATCGTCACGTCGTTCAACCGCAACTTTCGCGGCCGAAACGACTCGTCCAACAATACGTTGGCGTTCATCGGTTCGCCGGAACAAGTCACCGCGATGGCCTTCTCGGGCCGCCTCGACTTCGATCCGCAGACCGACACCATCAAGACCCCCGACGGCAAAGACTTCAAGTTCCCCGTGCCCACCGGCGATGAGCTGCCCAAGCTGGGCTTTCTCGTCGACCCCGAGGGCCTGATCAAGCCCGCCGACGACTCTTCGAAGGTCAACATCGCCGTCGATCCGAAGTCGAAGCGGTTGGCGCTGCTCGAGCCCTTCGCCAAGTGGGACGGCAAAGACGTCACCGGCGCCCGCGTGCTGTTGAAAGCCAAGGGCAAGTGCACGACAGACCACATTTCAGCAGCAGGAAAATGGCTGACCTTCCGCGGTCACTTGGACAACATCTCGAACAACCTCTACATCGGCGCCACAAACGCCTTCGACGACAAGATCGGCGAGGGCAAGAACATCGAGACCGGTGAGAAGAAGCCGTTCCCCGACGTCGCCCGCGCCTACAAGGCGAAGGGCACGCCGTGGGTCGTCGTCGGTGACGAGAACTTCGGCGAGGGCAGCTCGCGCGAGCACGCGGCGATGGAGCCGCGCCACCTCGGTGGCCGCGCGATCCTCGTGCGCAGCTTCGCGCGCATCCACGAGTCGAACCTGAAGAAGCAGGGCATGTTGCCGCTCACCTTCAGCGACCCCAAGGACTACGACAAGGTCCGCGAAGACGACCTCGTCGACGTCGTCGGCGTCACTGCCATTGCGCCCGGCACGCCGCTCACGGTGCGCCTCACACACAGCGATGGCAGCAAAGAAGAGTTCAAGGCGAACCACACCATGTCTGACGAGCAGATCTTGTGGTTCAAGGCCGGCTCGGCGCTCAACATGGTCGCCGCCCAGGCAGCAGCGACGGCCGCGAAGAAGTGACCTGAGTTTCCGAATCAGGCGCCGATTTCCGAACCTGATTTCACAGTCGACCGCCGCATCTTCCGCAAGGGGATGCGGCGGTTCTCTTTGGCGCGCCGAAAAGCGAACCCGGCCTCAGTCGATCATCCGATGTATGACTGCCCGGTCACCTTTACCTTCTTCATGGGATGGAGGTCCGGATGTCAAAGCGCGCGGTGTTGTTCTTCTCGGTCGTGTCAGTGGTCGGTGCGTTCTCGGCGTGCACCAACGAGCTCGAGCCTGATGACCCGGGCCTCGAGCTCGACGTCACCGGCGACGATGCCCTCGAAGACGAGGGCTTTCTCACCGCCTCGAACGAGTGCAGCAAAGAGGCGATCCTCGCGCGGGCGCCCAACGACGAGCGCCTCTGGGCCCTCGCCATCGCCCACCGCTGGATCGACCTCGGCGTCACCTACGCCCGCGGCTCGACCTTCGAAGGCTTTCGCCGCGACTGCAGCGGCTTCGTCTCGATGGCCTGGGGACTCGGCAAGCCCGGCCCGGCGACCGCCAACTTCGAGCCCTTCAGCGACAATCCCCATACCTTCGAGATCCC
>JANNAY010000614.1:0-2465 GCA_031384945.1 Deltaproteobacteria bacterium | reverse complement strand
GTCGCGGATCGAGATCTCCTCCTCGACCAAACGCCGCAAGATGTCGGTGAGCTGAAACGGCGAGACCGCCTTCGGCACCACCTCTTTGACGAGGGCCGGAAACGCCTGCTCGAGCTGCTCGAGCATGTTCTGGGTCTCTTGGATGCCGACGAACTCAGCTGCATTCTTTCGCAGCACAGCAGACAAGTGCAAAACAATATAGCCGGGGGCATCCCACGTCGTCAGGCCGGCGTCTTCGGCGAGCTTTCTCTGCTCCATCGAGATCCAGCCGCAGGCGTTGCCGTTCGCCGGGTTTTGCGCCGGCTCGGCCTCGATGCCCAGCAGGCGCAGGCGATCGGGCGTGTCGTTGACGAGGCACTTGTTCTTATCGACCGTACCCATCACCAACGGGATTTCATTCACCATGATGATGTACGAACCCGGCGGCAAATCACCTTCGTTGCCGCGCACGCGCAGGCCGGGGTAGCGCACGCCCAGCTCGTAGAACAAGCCGTCGCGCATCATCGGAATCAGCTCGTTCAAGAAGTTCGAGCCGCCGGTGTCGTCGACGAGGGGGACGAGGTCGCTGGCGACTTCGAGGGCGATGGGCGTCACCACCGGCATCATCTGCGCCGACTGCCCCTCCTGCGCCTTCGCCTTCTGCACCGCCTGCTTCTTCTCTTCTTTGACGGCTTCTTCGCGTTGTTCGACGACGGCAGCGGGTGAGCCGCCGCCGTTCTTGACGTCTTGCGATTTCTTCAGGCCGTACGCGAGCCCGCCGCAGCAGGCGGCCACGAGCGTGAACGGGATGCCTGGCAGACCCGGAATCATGCCGATGATGAAGATGAAGATCGACGCGATGATGAACGCCTTGGGCTGCGCCAACACCTGCGTGGCCAGGTCCATGCCGAGGTTCGAGTTCTCTTCTTCCGAGGCCACGCGCGTCACGATCAGGCCAGCGCAGATCGACATCAGCAGGGCCGGGATGATGGCGACGAGGCCTTCGCCGATGGTCAAGATCGCGTAGGTCTCGACAGCCTCGCCCGCGGTCATGCCCTTCTGCGTGACGCCGATGATGATGCCGGCGACGATGTTGATGGCGACGATGATGAGGCCGGCGATCGAGTCGCCTTTCACGAACTTCATGGCGCCGTCCATCGAGCCGAACAGCTGCGATTCGCGACCGAGGTCGTTTCTGCGGCGGCGGGCTTCGTCGAGGTCAAAGGCGCCGGCGCGCAGGTCGGCGTCGATCGACATCTGCTTGCCGGGCATGGCGTCGAGCGTGAAACGGGCGGCGACTTCGGCGACGCGCTCCGAGCCCTTCGAGATCACGAGAAAGTTGATCAACATCAACACGAGAAAGATCACGGCGCCGACGACGAAGTTGCCTTGCACGACGAATTTGCCGAACGACTGAATGACCTCGCCGGCATGGGCCTCGAGCAAAATCAGGCGGGTCGACGACACGTTCAGCGAGAGGCGAAACATCGTCGTGACGAGAATGATCGTCGGAAACGACGCGAGCTTCAGCGCCTGAGGGATGTACATCGCGATCAGCAACATGATCACGCTGATCGAGATGTTCACGACGAGCAGAAAGTCGAGAATGAACGTCGGGATCGGCACGATCATCATGCCGACGACGAGCATGACGAGCACCGCCAAGCCGATGTCGGCGTAGCGCTTGAGCACGGTGACCAGGTCACCCTGCATGATGATGTCGATGAACTTCTTCACTCAGGCCTCGTCGACGTCCGCTGTCCGAGCGACGCTAGCGAGGGCCTGCTCTCGACGTCAAATCGCCCTCAGACCTTGCGGTAGACGCCGACGACGACGCCCAACAAGTTTGTCTGTCGAAACTGCGACTTCTCGACGAAGATCGGCTCCATCCGCGCGTTGGCGGGCTGGAAGCGAATGCGGTTTCCCTCCGGGAAGTAGTACTTCACCGTCGCCTCGTCTTCGATCATGGCGATGACGATGTCGCCGGGCTTCGCCGTCGAGCCGCTCTTCACAAACAGATAGTCGCCGTCGTGAATGCCGGCCTCGATCATCGACTCGCCGACGACGGTGAGGGCGAAGCACTTCTGCTTGGCCGCGCCGCCGAGAAAGAAGGGGCTGACCTTGACAGTGTCTTCGGCGTCTTCGAAGGCGAGGATGGGCGCGCCAGCGGCCACGCGTCCGAGCAGGGGAATCTCGACGCTGTCGTCGTGCTCGACGGACAAGCCAGGCATGCGGCGGTCGAGGTCGTCGTTGTCGGCAAAGGCGCTGTCGTCGTTGGAATGCACGAGCTGCAGCGTGCGGCTCTTGCCTTCTTCGCGCGTCAAGAAGCCCTTTTTTTGCAGGGCGTTGAGGTGGTCGTTGACGCCGTTGGTGCTCTTGATGCCGAGATGCAGGCCGATTTCGCGGATGGTGGGGGGAAAGCCGTGTTGCTTGATGTGCAACTCGATGAAGCCCAGCACCTTCTTCTGACGCTCGGTGAGCTCAGG
>JANNAY010000594.1:0-2779 GCA_031384945.1 Deltaproteobacteria bacterium | reverse complement strand
CGCCGCGCGCGCGCTCGGATCGGCGCCGCTGCAGTGCTCGGCGAGGGCCTGCTTCAAGAAGCGGGCGGCCGGTCCGCTGACGACGCCGCGGCGCTCGATGCTGGTGAGATCGAGGCGAAAGCGGTCTTTGCCCCAGGCGGCGACGTCGACGACGACGAGGTCTTTGCCGGCGGCGCCGTGCAAGCGGTGCTCTGGCAGGTTGCCCCAGCCGAGCCCGGCGGCGATCAGCGCTTGCTTGGTCTCGAGGTCGACGACGCGCCACGTGCGCCCGCTCAGCACCCCTTGATCGGGCGTGCCCGACGATGACGGTGAGCGCTCGGACAGCACGATCTGCGTCTGCTCGTCGAGCTGACGCGCGCTGAGTGGACCCACCAGCGCCGCCAACGGATGCGCCTTGTGGACGACAGGAACCATGCGCACCTCGCCCAGCCGCGTGGCGACGAGCCCCCGCAGATCGGCGGGAGGCAGACAGACGCCGAGGTCGGCGCCGCCGTTGTCCGGTCCGGCTCTGACGGCGTCGGCGACGGCGTTCAGCGTCTCGGTGAAGAGCACGAGCTCGACGGCAGGAAACAAGCCGGCAAACGCGCGGGCGACGTCGACGAGGCCAGCGATGGGAAAGACGGCGTCGACGCACAAGGCGATGCGCGGCTCGACGCCCTTGCCGAAGCGCTCGGCCCGCACCGCCAACGCGTCGGCGTCGGCCACCAGGCGCCGGGCCTCAGGCACGAGGGCGCGTCCCGCCGGCGTGAGGCCCGGGATCTTGCCAGCCCGGTCGAAGAGGGCGGTGCCCGTCAGGAGTTCAAGCGTGCTCATCGCGTGTGAGACGGCGGACTGCACGCGCCGCAGCTTGCGCGAGGCGGCGGAAAAGCTGCCTTCGTCGACGACGCAGACAAAGACGCGCCAGTGATCGAGAGAGATCTCCATCGCAGCACGCTGCCAGAAAGCCCGTCGCCAATCCATCGATGAACCAGATGGTACCCATCACCTTTTTGCCGATTCCTTCGATGGATGGTCGCGCATACGGTCTGTTCATCAAAGAGAGATGGAGGACGCCATGCAACAAGTCTTCAAGGCCAACGACCGCTTCCACACCCGCATCGGCTGGCTCGACAGCAAGCACACCTTCAGCTTCGGCGAGCACTTCGACGAAGGGCGCATGGGCTTCAGAAACCTGCGCGTGATCAACGAAGACAAGGTCACCGCGGGCGCGGGCTTCGGCACCCACGGCCACAAAGACATGGAGATCGTGTCGTACGTCGTCGACGGCGCCCTCGGTCACAAAGACTCGATGGGCACCAACGGCAGCATCGTGCCCGGCGAGATCCAGCGCATGAGCGCCGGCACCGGCGTGATGCACAGCGAGATGAACCACCAGAAGAACGCGCCGGTGCACTTTCTGCAGATTTGGATCCTGCCGCGAAAGGGCGGAACGAAGCCGGGCTACGCGCAGAAGATGTTCGCGGCCGCCGACAAGCAGAACGCGCTCAAGCGCATTCTCACCGGCGACGGCGACCGAGACGGCGCCCACGAAGACGGCAGCGTCGGCATCGGCGCCGACGTCGACCTCTACGCCTCGCTCTTGCAGCGCGAGAAGGTCGTGCACGCCGACTTCAAGCGCAGCAAGAACGGCTGGGTGCAGGTGATCAAAGGCAAGGTCGACGTCGGCGGATCCATCGTCGAAGCCGGCGACGGCGTCGCCCTCGCCGATGTCGGCGGCGTCGACGTCAAAGGCGTCGCCCTTGACAGCGAAGTCCTCGTCTTTGACCTGGGCTAGCGTTGTCTGATGCGCGCCCGCGTCGTCGTTGTTGTTGTCGCCGTCGTCTGTGCCGTCGTCGGCGCGTGCTCGCCCTCGTGGCCCGCCGGGCTGCAGCTGGCGCCGCCCGCGCAGACGACGCTCGGCGCTGACGCGCGGCCGTTCTTGCACAAGGGTCACGTCGTCACGCCGCGCGCCGGCTACGCGCTCGACGCGCTGGTGTTGTCGAAAGAGGCCTACCGCGCCGACGAAAACGCCGACGTCAGCCCCGTCGACCTCGCCGTCGGCTGGGGTCCGATGGCGACCAAAGAGGTGCTCTCGCAGCTGCGTGTGCGGCAGAACGGCCGCTACTTCTTTTGGTCGTCGTCGTCGTCGTTGCCGGTGCCGCGCGAAGAGATCGAGCGCAGCGCCGCCAACATCCACCTGATCTGGCGCGACAAGAAGGTCGGCGACGTCGTCGACGCCCTCGACGCTGGCGACGTCGTCCACCTCGAAGGATCCCTCGTCGACGTCACATTCAAAGACGGACACGAGATGAAGACGTCCCTCGCCCGCGACGACACTGGCGGCGGCGCCTGCGAAGTCTTCTTCGTCGACGCCGCGGTCGTCCGTTGAGCAGGCGCATGACGACTGGCCGGCGCGTGTTGGTGTCGGCGCTCTTGCTCAGCGCCTGCGCGACGGTGATCCCCGTGCCGGTCGACGGTGACGGCGTCGACGTCGCCGAGGCGCCGGCGCGGTTTCCCGACGGACACTTCGTGCCGCTGCTCGGTCCGCTGCGGCGTTACTCGCCCTCGGTGGTCGGCGTCGTCGACGGCACGGCCACGCCCGTCACCATCGACAGCGGTGCCTGGACCACGATGATCTCTCGCCGCACCGCTGACGACCTCGGGCTCTCGGGCCGCGTCGACGCCGCAACCGAAAACGGCGGCGTCATCGACATCCACGAAGCCCGCGCCGAAGGCCGCTTCATCGTCGTCGACTTCTCTGTCGGCCCCTACCACAGCGACGTGCAGCGCGTGCTGGTGG
>JANNAY010000580.1:0-2335 GCA_031384945.1 Deltaproteobacteria bacterium | reverse complement strand
GCTTGAGCAGTCCGTTTTTGAAGGCGATGGGGCCGGTGATGAAGGCGAAGCGCTCGCCCTGGTTCGGCTGCGGGTCGATCTTGAACAAGAAGTCGTCGACGCGCACGCCGCCCTGCACTTCGAATTCATTGCGCTGCGGGGCGTTGTCGCCGGCGCCGGCGGCGGGGGCGGCGTTGACGACTTCGGCGTTGCCGAAGCTGATCAAGCAGCCCTCGATGGGCGAGGCGGCGCCATTGGCGACAGCGTCGACGATGTTGCCGTCTTCGATGAGCTCGGGCTCGACGACGCCAGTGCCCGTAACGGTGAACGTCAGCGAGCCGAGCTGCGGCTGTTGAAAGAACAGCGACGCTTTGCCGTCGATCGAGATCTTGTCGCCGAGGGCAGGTTTGTCGGCGGCGCCGGTGAAGCTGAAGATGCAGGTGTTGGCGGGGCTGACATAGCCCGCCGTCGCCGGGTCGAGCTGCGACCAGAAGCCGTTCGAACCCAGCGCAGTGACGACCATGTTGTCGACGTGCACGCGGCGCTGCTCAGCGGTGATGGCAGCGATGGTCTTGATGTCGACGATCGAGACGGGGCAGCCCGCGTCGCCTTCGTTTGCTGCGTCGGGGCATTCGTCGCAGACGTCGCCCTTGCCGTCGAGGTCGCCGTCGAGCTGGTCGGCGTTGCTGTCGTTGGGGCAGTTGTCGTCGGCAGCGTCGACGCCATCGTCGTCGCGGTCGTTGGGGTTGAAGGTGTCGCAGACGACGCTGTCGGCATCGAGCGGGCACGGGTCGCAGGCGTCGCCCACGGCGTCGGCGTCGGCGTTGGCCTGGGCGCCGCCGTCGAGGGGACGGATGGGGTTGAAGACGTTGGGGCAGTCGTCATCGGCGTTGAGCACGCCGTCGCCGTCGCTGTCGCCAGCGCTTGGGACGCCCGTGTAGAGCGTGCTGCTGTCGATCACGTCGCGGGCCTCGGAGCGCGTCGGCACGCAGCTGGGCTCTTCGAGAGGCACGACGCCGTCGCAGTTGACGAGGTCGTACATGCCGTTGCCGCCGATGCCGTTGGCGCCCGACTGCAGGGCCGCGAGGTTCTTGCCAGCTTCACGCGAGGCGCAGACGCGCTTCGACACGCCGCAGACGTCGAGGGTGTCGCAGCTGCCGTCGAGGGCGGCGACGACGGCGGCGTTGCCGTTCAAGGGCTGGCCGCTCTTCAAGACGAGCACGACGTCTTCGCTGCTGGCGCTGACGACGCTGCTGAAGGGGGCGCCGCGGTTGGCGAAGATGGCGATGTCGGCGCGGTTGCCGGCTTTCAAGACGCCGAGGGCGCCGTCGGTGTGGGTGGCGATGGCGGCGTTGACGGTGACCATGCGCCAGATCTCTTCGCGGGTGAACGCGCCGCCGTAGTTGTTGTCGTTGAGCGACAGCACGCAGGCGAGCTCGCGGCTCATGTTCATCGAGCCCGAGGGGATCCAGTCGGTGCCGAGGGCGATGTTGACGCCGAGGGCCTTCATGACGGTGACGGGGGCGGTGTCGCCGTAGAGCGAGACGTTGCTGCGGGGCGACCAGATGAGCGAGGTGCCGCGTTCGGCCATGACGGCGACGTCTTCGGGGAGGAGTCCGGCGCCGTGGATGATGGCGGCGTTGTCGTCGATCACGTCTTTGCCGCCGTTGGCCGTCGACGTCAGGCACTGGAATTCATTGTTGGCTTCGCGGTCGATGCCTTCGCTGACGTGGGGCGCGTTCGGCCCGTTCGGCTTGTCGCCGATGTCGGGATAGCCGCAGCCGGTGGCCAGCTGGGTGCCGCTGGTGTCGCCGAGGGGAAAGGTGACGTAGTCGACGCGGCCGAGGCCGAGGTCGCCCATGTCGCCGCCGTCGTCGAGGTTGCGCAAGACGCCGCCGGCGCTGGCGAAGCCGCCCGAGGCGAGCGTGGCGGTGGCGCCCGAGAGGGCGAAGCGGAACTCACCGAGGGCCTTGGCGTCGCCGTTGGCCGAGCCAGGGGCCGAGATCTTGTCGTGGCCGCGCTTGTTCTTGCGCCAGTCGTTGCGCTGCTCCCACCGCTCGGTGTCGGGGATGTCGCTGTTGTCGGGGTTGTTGCTCTGGCCGGCGACGGGGACGGTGCCGTCCCACAGGTACCAGGGCTGGTCGTTCATCCAGCCGGCGTGATCGTGGGCGTTGATCAAGCCGGGCGAGACGACGGCGTCGCCGCAGGCGATCTTGGTGAACGCCGCGGCGTCAGCGGCGCAGCCGCAGCCGACGCAGGTGATGACGCCGTCGTCGTCGTAGGCGACCGCGCCGCCTTCGAAGACTTTGCCGGGGGTGAGCACCGTGCCGAAGACGATGGTGCCGCCGGCGCCGGC
>JANNAY010000014.1:0-2262 GCA_031384945.1 Deltaproteobacteria bacterium | reverse complement strand
GCGCCTGGCGTGCCGCTGCCCGAGCGCGTCGAGGTGCACGTCGGCGTGGGCCACGAGATGTACGTCACCCCCGTCGGCGCTGACGACGGCAGCGGCGCCATCGTCGGCGTCGCCGCCCTCTGCGAAAAGCGCGTGATGGAGGCGGGCGAAGGCAAGCCCGCCGAACGCCTCGCGCGGCTGATCGCCGGCTGCGCGCCCCTCGCCGAACGCACGGCAGGCAGCGTCGTCGACGGACCGGCGCTGGCCTGCGGTCCGCTGCGCGTGCACAGCAAGGCGGTGTGGCGCGGCCGCGGCGTGCTCGTCGGCGACGCCGCGGGCTACGTCGACGCCATCACCGGCGAAGGCATGTCGCTGGCGCTGAAGACGGCGACGTTGGCCGCCGACGCCATCCGCGGCGTCGTCGATGGCAGAGGCGCCGACGTCGAATTTGCCGTCTACGCGAAGCGACGCATGGCGGCGTTTCGCGACCACGCGATCTTGACCGTCGGCCTCGTCGAGCTGGCGCGGCGGCCGTTCTTCTGCCGGCGCGCCATTGCAAGATTGGCCAAAGATCCTGCGCTGTTCACCCGCTTGCTCGCGGTCAACAACGGCACGAAATCACTGACCTCGCTGGGCGTGCTCGACGTCGTCAAGCTCGCCGTCGGCAGCTCACCCCCCCGTCTTCTTGAGAGCAGCGTTTGATGGCTCGAGAAAACGTTCGGTGCCGAAGTCGACGGATCCGGTGGGCCATGCACCTTTGACCGCGCGCGTGCGCTCGATCGGCCACGCCGTCCACAATGCGCGATCGATGGTGGCCGCGGTTTTGATGTTGTCGACGAGCACGTCGACGTCGTCGATCTGCCAGACGTCGTCGAAGCCGGGTTGTCCCCGCAGGGCAGCACCGGTGCGGCTGACGATGACGGCGGCGGCCGGCGGCACCACGCAGCCGAGGCACGAGAACGAGAAGAGCAGGCGCGCGGCGACGTCGAAGCCGCCGACGGAGTCCATCGAGAGCACCACACCGATGGGCTTGCCGACGCAGATCGGCGAGAGCTCGTGGGCCGTCATGACCTCGAGAAAGCGCTGCAGGGGCGCGCCCCACGATGACCAGTAGACGCCGGATCCGACGACGAAGGCGTCGGCGGCTTCGACTTTGGCGACGACCGCTTCGACGTCTGCTGCGTCGGCGCAGACGAATTCGTCGACGTCACCCGACCAGCGCGACTTTGCGCGATCGAGCAAGACGCTGGTGTTGCCGTCTGCCCGCGTGGCGCCGTTGATGAGCAGCAGCTTCATCGCGATCTCAGGGCCGGGCGACGACGACGGTGGTGTCGCCGGCGATGACGACGTCGCTGCCGATGACGACGACGTCTTGGGGGTTCAACAGCGGCGCGCCGTCGAGCTCGACGGTGGCGCCCGCCGGCAGGGCGCCCGAGAGCTGGGCGTCGCCGGCGACGAACGTCGACGAGAAGTCGCTCAGCAGCAGGCGGCGCACCACCTGGCCCCCCGTTTCGGCGACGTAGACGACGGCCTGCCCGTCTTCGATGGCGCCGAACAACGACGACGGAAACGACAGGGTTGCTGCTTCTTGCGGTCCGGCCGACGGACCCTGAAAGCCGACCTCGCCGAGCACGATGGTCTTGTCGCCCGTCGTCACGTCGACCTCGTAAAGCACGTGCGACGGGTTGTCGGTGACGAAGGTGCGGCCGTCGACGCGAACGATGCCGATGGGAAACGAGAAGCCGCTGGCGGCGACACGGACGCTGCCGTCGTCGACGTCGACCTCGATGACTTCGCCGGGGGTGCTGCTGACGACGTAGAGCTTGCCGTTGTCGTCGTCGACCGCGATCTCCCAGCAGTCGTCGATCTCGGCCAACGTCGACACGGTCTGGTTGACGAGGTCGATCTTCTTCACCTTGCCGGTGGGCGTCGACGAGACGAACAGCGTGTTGCCGTCGGCGCTGGCGGCGAGCCCTGAGGGAAACCGGATCTCAGCGACGTCGAAGTCACCGTCGACGTCGCCGTCTTTGTCAGGGCCGCCGAGAAAGGTCGAGACGACGCCGCTGTCGATGTCGACGACGCGCAAGGCGTTGTTGAACGAGTCGCTGACGAGCACGTCGTTCTCGTCGCCGACGCCAGGCGGCGCCGCGATGATCGAGTCGGGCAGGGTGAAGCGCGCGTCGCGGCCGGCGCCGTCGACGTAGCCCTCGGGGCCAGTGGCGCCGGCGAGGTGGGTGAGCGTGTCGTCGTCGAGCACCAGCAGGCCACCGACGTTGTCGGCCA
>JANNAY010000057.1:0-5658 GCA_031384945.1 Deltaproteobacteria bacterium | reverse complement strand
TCCCGGAGGCGCTGGTCGAGTCCGAGCTGTTCGGCGTCGAGAAAGGAGCGTTCACCGGCGCGCAGGCGAGCCGCCTGGGCCGCTTCGAGCGCGCCGACGGCGGCACGCTGTTTCTCGACGAGATCGGCGAGCTGCCCCTTGGCACGCAGGCCAAGCTGTTGCGGGTCTTGCAAGAGGGTGAGCTCGAGCGCGTCGGCGGCAGCGGCACCGTCAAGGTCGACGTGCGCGTCATCGCCGCCACCAACCGCAACCTGGTCGAAGAGGCGCAGAAGGGCACGTTTCGCGAGGATCTGTATTACCGACTGAACGTCGTGCCCGTTCATGTTCCACCGCTGCGTGAACGAACCGAAGACATCCCTGACCTTGCCCGCTACATCCTCGAGAAGAGCTGTGCCGAGAACGACCTGCCGCCGAAAGATTGGGACCCGGAGGCGTTGAAGGCGCTGCAGGCGCACCGCTGGCCGGGCAACGTCAGAGAGCTCGTCCACGTCGTCGATCGACTGGCGATCTTGGCCCCTGGCGCCGTCGTCACCGCTGCCGATGTGAAGGCTGCGTTGCCAGGTGCTGTGAAGCTCGAGGGCTCGACCATCCCCGAGACCGGTCCGCTGTACCAGCTGCTCGAGAGCTTCGAGAAGCGCATCATCGAAGACCGCATCACGCGCTTTCAGGGAAACATGAGCCGCGCCGCCGAAGACCTCGGCCTCGAGCGCAGCCACCTCTACAAGAAGGTGCGGCGCCTCGGCGTGACGGCGTGAGCGACGACGTGAGCGATGACGTCCCCGGCGAATTCTCCGTCGGTGTCGTCGTCAACGCCGCCGCAGACGACGTCTGGCGCGCCCTCACCGATCCCGCTGCCATCGCCGCGTGGATGGGTGAACCCGCGATGGACGTGCGCGTCGCGACCTCGTGGCAGGTCGGCAGCCCCATCGTGATCACTGGCTTTCTTCATGGACGCTTTGAGAACCGCGGTGTGGTGTTGGTCTCCGATGGCCCGCGGCATTTGCGCTACACCCATTTGAGCTCGATCTCTCGGCTGCCCGACGTGGCGGAGAGCTACACGATCTGTGATTTCGTGCTCGCGCCGTTGGAGCAGAAGACGTTGTTGACGGCGACCTTCTCAGGTTTTCCGACTGTGTCGATCTTCAAACATCTATCGTTTTACTGGCGCGGCACCTTGCCGATCTTGCAGAGGTACGTTGAGGGGCGCTGCGTCGTCAGCGCAGCGTGAGGGTGAGGTGAAGCCGCGCGCCGTCGTGGGCGAGCTCGACGACTGCGTTCTGCTGCCCGCGGGCGCGCTGCACGATGGCGCGCTCTGCGCCGGGCATCGGCGTGCACGCGATGCGAACGACTTTGCCAGCGGCGGCGAGCACCACGTCGAAGTCGTTGGCGGCGAAGACATCGTCGTCAACGAGGACGTCGAAGACGATGCCTGCGAGGGAGAGCTCGTGCTGAAACATCTCGATTGAGCCAGAGACGACGCCGAGCACCTGCGGCAGGCGGCGCTGGTTCTCGTCGTAGAGCGAGAGCACGGCGGCGCGGGATTCGACGCGGTCTTGGCGGGCGCGGGCGGCAGCGATGAGGGTGACGTCGGCGCCGGCGTCGGCGAAGGCGTCGATCTCGGCGCGTGTTGGCGGCGGCGGCGACGGCCTCGCCTTCATCTTCAGCGGCGCGAGGGGCAGCGCGACCTGTTCGACCTTGAACTCGAAGCGCCGCTCAGCAGCGACACGGCGCAGGCGCAACACGCGCAGATCAGAGAATGCGAGGCCGGCCATCACCGCCGAGATGCCAGCGGCGTCGTCGTCGTCGCCGGCGGGACACGACACGGTGATCGGGTTGCTGCCGGAGACGCCGCAGCCGTGGGCGTTGAGGTCTCTGCGGATGCGCACGAGGTCGCCGTGCAGGGTGAGTCGGGCATCACGCTCCTGCCCGTCCATCTGGGCGCGCTGGCGGTGGAGCTGTTCGATCGTCATGCCGGGCCGAAACGCCAGCACCGCTTCTTGTCGCTCGATCAGCGCCTGCAGCGTCGGGTCGGCGTGGACGCCCGCGCTGACGACGGAGACGAAGACGAAGACGAAGATGCGCACACATGATCAATACAGCGCGCGGAGCCCCACGACATCGCCGCGGCCGAGGGTGCGCTCGCTGGCCTGGCAGGCGCCGTTGATGGCGGTGCTCATCGTCAGGCGTCCGTGGCCGCCTTCGTCGACGTGGCCCAGGCCAAACGTGTGGCCGCGCTCGTGGGTCATGACGGACTCGACGTCGAAGCGGCCGCTGTGGCAGGTGTCGCCCTTCGTCGTCGTCCAGCTGAAGTCGTTCTTGTTGAGCTTCACGTCGCTCTCGACCGCGACGCCGTCGGCCGTGCTCCACACGCAGGCGACTCCGAGGACGCCCGGTGGCAGGTCGCCGAAGAGGACGACGTTTGTGCCGTCGCCGTCGAGGCAGCCGCCGTCGCTGCGGACCTGCGAGCCCGTCGACGTGCGCCCCTGGTAGCGCTGCGTGGCGCCAACGAGATCGCCGAGCCCACAGGAGTTCTTCGAGGTGGTGATGTTGCTGGTGCCGCGTCTGAGCGCCGCCTCGGTGGCGTCTTTGTCGAGCTCGCCGGGCGTCGTCGAGGCCTTGAACCACCAGTCGAAGCGCCGGTCCCAGCGGTGCCCCATCAACGAGAAGCCACGGTCGCTGCACGGGTCGGGCGACGTCGACGCCGCAGCTGCGTCGGCGGCAGCGGCTTCGTCTTCGACCACGTCGACAGCGCCGTCGTCGAGGGTGCGGACCTCGAGCGTGCGCGTGTGACCGTCGACGAAGATGACTTCGCTCCACACGCGCAGTCCGGGCAAAGGCACCGTGACGTGCACGTCATCGGTGTCGACGGTGTCTGGCGGCTCGACGGCGCAAGAGACGACGACGCAGATGGAGATGACGGAGAAGACGGGCTTCATGATCACTGCTGGCCGTCGACGCGGATCTTGACGGTGTAGCGGCCGACGACCGCGCGGTGGTCGCTGCAGACGCCCGTGCAGTCTTGCGGAATGTTGAGCGTGTCGCCGCTGTGATCGCCGTCGACGATGCGGTTCTGGCGGGCAAAGACAAAGTCGATCTTACCGCCGCGGCCGCAGGGACCGCCGTTGCCAGCATGGGATTGCTCGCCGTAGCCGCGGCAGTTGTTGTCGTCAGCGTCATCGGCCTCGCGGTATTTGCCGCGGTTGCCGCCGTTGTTCCGCGTGTTGGCGTTCTCGCTGTAGAGGATGTCGAGGCCGCGATCGTCGGCGTTCAAGTTCAGATCGCCCGCGAGGATCACGGTGTCTTTGCGCTCGGTCCAGAAGCGCTCGATGCGCTTCTTGACGGTGACCAGCTGTCGACGCGCGGCGGCGTCACCGGGCGTGAGGTGCGCGCTGCAGAAGCGCAGGTGCGGCTTGTTCTTCACGCGGGCGCACAGCAGGTTGCGGTTGCCGAACTGGTCTTCGCCGACCTTGAGCTTCAAGACGTCTTCGAGGTTCTTTTTGGAGAAGATGGCGTTGCCGACGGTGTGGCCGGCGTGGTTGCCGTCGCCGTCGCCGACGTAGGCAGAGAATTTGGCGGTGCGCCCTTTGCCCCAGTGCCGCTGCAGCGCCTTGCGGATCGAGTCGTATTGCGCCGGGCAGACCTCGTTGAGCCCCACGAAGTCGACGTCGTGCTCGCGGACGTAGCGGACGACGGCGCGCGTGATGCCCTCGGTCTGGCAGCCGTTCTCTTTGCCGCCCGCGATGTTCCAGTGCAGCACCTTGATCGCGCGCTCGACGGCCAGCGGCGCCGGCGTCGTCGTCGTCGCAGTCGGCGTCGTCGCTGCGTCGCCGGGTGCCTCTTCGCTGGGTGCTTCTTCGTCGGGCGCTTGTTCGTCGGAGGGCGCTTCTGCATCGACGGGCGCGCCGTCTTCTTCTGCTTCGGCCGCGTCGTCTTCGCCGTCATCGTCGGCAACGACAATGTCTGCTTCTTCTTCTTCTTCTTCGTCTTCTTCCGCTTCTTCTTCTTGTTCTTCTTCTGCTTCGTCGTCCGCGCCTTCGCTGACGTCGCCTTCGCCTTCGCCTTCGCCATCCGCAGTGACTTCTTCGCCACCATCCGACGCACCGGGCGCATCGACCGTGGTGCCGCAACCGAGCGCAGCTACGAGGAACGACAAGGAGGCGATCGTGTGGAGTCTCATCGTGAATCCGTATCGACGTTCGCAAAACTTTCGGCGTCGGTCATTTGACGGACTCCGCGTTCTGACGCCGTCTTTCGAGTGGATCTGGCCCAATCGCTGTGCGAGCCGAACCCGGCGGGGCTGAAATGCGAACCCTGGTTTGGCCGCCGGGCGCGCAGGCGCCGAACCCACGACAGACCGCGGCTGTCTCTCGTGCGTTACCGTCCGCGCCGCACAGGAGACCTCTCATGTTGTTGTTGGCTGCTGCGCTCCTCGCTGGAGCATCGGGCGCGTCATCGGGCCCAGACCTCGGGGAGCGGGCCGTCGCCGTCGACCTCGCCGTCAAAGACGTCGTCGTCTTCTCTGACCGCGCCCGCGTCACGCGCCGGGGCAACATCAAGCTCACGGGCGGCGTGCAGGTGTTGCGCGCGCCCGACCTGCCCGGCGCGGTGCAGCTCGACTCGGTGCGGGTGACGTCGACGGCGACCAAGGTCGTGCGGGTCGAGACGCAGCCCGTCGAGCGCGAGCGGTGGAGCATCGATCAGGTCGACGCGTGGATCGTCGAGCTCGAGGCGTTGAACGACAAGATCGCCGTGGCCAGCGGACGTCTCGCCATCGCCCGCGACGAGCTGACGCTGTTGTCAGGGCTGCACGTGGCGCCGCCGATGGAAGAGAAAGATCGCAAGGGCACGCCGACGTCGCCGTCACCCGAGGCGTGGAAAGAGGCGCAAGACCGGCTGTCGAAGCGGCGCGCCGCCGCCCGCGTCGTCGAAGCCGCCGTCGAACGCGACTTGCGCGGCTTGTTGGCCCAGCTCGATCGCGCGCAGCGCGAGGTGCAGAAGCGCGACCTCGGCGGCTTCACCGACCACAAGATCGAGGTGCTGATCATCGTCGAAGGCGACGCCGGCAACGGCGACATCGCCGTCGAATACGCCGTGCCCGGCGCCTTTTGGAAGCCTGCGTACGACCTCTTCTTCGACCCCGAGAAGAACAACGTCGAGCTCAAAGCCTCGGGCCTTGTCACGCAGGCGAGCGGCGAAGATTGGAACAACGTGAAGCTCGCGCTGTCGACGGCGATCCCCGGCCGCGGCATCGACCTGCCGACGCTGCGCACATGGACGCTCGGCGACGACCGCGAGTACGTGCCGTACGCGACGGCGCGGGCGACGACGACGACAGCGCGGCCGTTTCAGCCGCCGGCGGCCAAGCCGCGCTTCGCTGAGATCGAGCGCGAGGCCGATCGCGAGCTGCTCGCCGTTCGCTCACAGCTGTTGATGGAGATGGCCAACGCCGGCGCCCCCGACATCGACAGCCTCGTCGCCCAACACGCCTCGGTCGCCGGCAGCATCGCCGGCGGCCTGCTCGACGGCAGCGGCGGCCTCGGCGTCAGAGGCACCGGCGCAGGCGGCGGCGGCGAAGGCTACGGCGTCGGCCTCGGCAGCGTCGGCAGCATCAGCCGCGGCGGCGTGAGCGCCCCCGTCGTGATGAACGCGCCGATGCCC
>JANNAY010000513.1:0-1956 GCA_031384945.1 Deltaproteobacteria bacterium | reverse complement strand
GCGGCGGGAGGCGGCCGCTGCGCCGTCGTCGAGACCAACGCCGGCGTCGTCATCGCGGCCGTCGTCGACCCCGGGCAACCGCCACCGGTGCTGCACGCCGGGGTGCTCGTGCAGGCCTGGCTCGCGGGTGCGCCGCTCGCGAGAGTCCGCTGCATCGGGCGCGACCCGCGCAACCACCTGCGCATCGACGACGTAAACGTCTCGCGCGTCCACGCCGCCGTCGTCGAGGTCGACGGCCGCGCGCTCTTGATCGACCTCGGCTCGACCAACGGCACGACGTTGCTGCGGCGCAGCGGCGGTCGCGAGAGAGAGGTCGAGCTCGGGCCCGCGCTGCGCGCCGCGTGGATCGAGCGCGGTGATGCGATCTGGGTCGGGGACACCTTGCTCGAGCTGGGCGATGATCTCCTCGTTGTGAGAGGCGGCGCGTGAAGGAACCTCGGCCCGAAGTCACCCACCACGTCACCGCCGGCCAGCTGCGCCGCGGTCCCGACCAGCCCATCGTCGCTGTGCGGTTGCACCTGCGCGACCAGGCGCCGCTCGTCGTCTCGCTCATCGGCGCGCGCAGCACCCTGATCATCGGTCGGGGTGAACAGTCCGACCTGCGCATCCACGACGACAGCGTGTCCCGCGTGCACGGCCTCTTGCGGCACGACGACGACCACTGGGTCTACGTCGACGTCGGATCGGCCAACGGCTCGTTCCTCGTCGCTGGCGACGACGCGACGCAGTTGAAGAGCGGCGATCAGGTCGTCCTCTCGCCCGGTGAGCGCATCCGCCTCTCGAAGAACAACCTGCTCGAGCCGCTCACCGCGCTGCCGCTGAGCGACGTCAACGCCAGCACCCGCTCGGCGGCGGGCTTGCGCTTCGAGTCGACGCTGACGTCGGTGGCGCCGTCGTCGTTGCCGGTGTTCCTGTTGGGTCCCTCGGGCGCCGGCAAGACATGGGCAGCGCGCGTGCTGCACGACCGCAGCGGCAGAAAAGGAGCGTTCATTGCGCTGAACTGCGCGCGCCTCGCGAGCGATGCGGCGCAGCTGCACTCTGAGCTGCTCGGCCACAAGAAGGGATCGTTCACCGGCGCGGTCGGCGACCGCCAGGGCGCGTTCTTCGCCGCGGCGGGTGGAACGCTGTTTCTCGACGAGGTCGAGAGTTTGTCGTCGACCGGGCAGGGCTTCTTGCTCGACCTGCTCGAAGAAGCGGCGCCGCTCTTGCCGTTGGGCGTGGCCCACGGCGCGCGGGCCGAGCGCCACAACGTGCGCGTCATCTCGGCGTCGAAGGTCGCGCTCAGCCGCTCGTCGCTCCGGGCCGATCTCACGCATCGACTGACGACGGGCGAGATCGTGACGGTGCCGCGGCTCGCGCAACGCCGCGAAGACATCCCCGGGTTTGTCGAGCAGTTCATCGCCCGCGCCGCCGGCGACCGCCCGGCGCCCACCGTCACGCAGGAGGCGATGTTCGCCCTGCGAGACGCGACGTGGCGCGGCGAGGTGCGAGAGCTGCTCGCATCGGTCGAGATCCTCGTCGATCGAGCGCTGCGCAGCGGGCGCCCGCTCATCGATCGCGCCGCGGTGCGCGAACGGCTCGATGCCCTGGCCGCGGGTCATGGCCACGACGACGCAGAAGAGAAAGAGGAGCAGACGTCGCCGCACCTGCGCGCGCTGCTCACGGCAGAGGCGCCGCTCTCGGCCAACCCCTACCAGGCGACCGCCGATCAAGTGCGTGATGCGCTCGTGGCCACCGACGGCAACATCGACCAGGCCGCGCGCCGCCTCGGCTGGGCACGCAACACCCTCACGGCGAAGATGAAGCGCTTCGGCATCGCCCGCCCTGGCGCCAAGAACAGCAACGACCCCGGTGGAGAGCCCTGAGCGGCAGTCGATTCACAACCCGGGTTGTCGATCGTCCTGCGTTGCTCGCCCTGCAGAGCCCCCAGTACCCCCGCTGCGCGGGGGCAAAGCC
>JANNAY010000412.1:0-8812 GCA_031384945.1 Deltaproteobacteria bacterium | reverse complement strand
CAAAAACAGGGCTTCGAGGTCGCTGTCGGCGGTGACGGTGGCGTTGGTGGGCGAGTCGTTGATCATCGACATCTCGCCGCACAGGTCGCCGCCCCGCAGGGTGGCGAGGTGAATGCGGTCGACGCTGCCGTCGGCGGCCGGCTTTTGTCCTTGCCGCTTGGCCACCGACGCTTGCCCACCGAGCAGCACGAACAAGCCCGGGCCGCGCTGCGCTTCTTCGATGAGCACGTCGCCAGCGGTGACGTTGATGACGCGAAAGCTCTCCATCACGCGGTGGCGGTCGTCGCGCGAGAGGCCCTGAAAGAACGGGTGCGTCGCCGTCAGATTGCGCAAGAAGCGCTCGCGCGTGAACAGCTTCATGGCCGACGTGACGCCCTCGAGCTGGGCGCCGGCGACGATCAAGTCTGAGCGGCGCACCTCGAGCACGTCGACGTCGCCCTGGGCCACGACGCTGGCGTGGCGCGGCTCGTCGCTGATGAGGGCGAGCTCGCCAAAGACCGAGCCGCGGTGCAAGTGGGCCAGCGTGACGCCGCCGTCGTCGTCGTCGATGTCGCGCTTCACCAGCACCGAACCCTCGGCGATCATGAAGAAGCTCTCGCCCCGCTCGCCCTGGCGAATGATGACCTCGTCGTCGGCGAAGCGGCGCAGGCGCAGCTTGTTGAGCACGGCGACAAAGGCGTCTTCGTCGAGATACGAAAACAGCGGGATCGGCGGCAGGTGCCGCGGGTAGGGCAGCGTGCCGTCGACGGCGGCGGCGGCCTTTGCGGCGGCCAACAGCAGCGCGTCGGGGTCAGCGTCGGGGTCGGCGACGCTGTGGGCGGCTTCTTCGCCGAGCACGACGAGGGCGGGTCCGTCGTAGAGGGCGTCGACGCGGTCGCTCTCTTTCGAATACAGCTCGGCGAGGATCGTGAGCACGTCTTCGGCCGTGGGGTCGAGCAGCAGCACCATCTTCGTCGCCACGAGGCCGAGCAGCGGGTGCCCCGCCTTGATGGCGTGCCACGAGATCGCTTTGTAGACGTCGAGGGCGAGGTCGCGCCGGCCGATGTTGAGCAGCGCGTCGGCGACGCGAAACCGCGACTTCAAGTGGCCCGGGCAGGCCCCGACGACGCCGGCAAAGGCCTGCAGCGCCTGGCGCCACTGGCCACGTTGAAAGGCCTGGTCGCCTTTGTCGAACAGCTTCAGCGCTGTTGACGTCGACGACTCGCGGGGGGTCTTTGAGGTTTGCGGTTGCACGTCGCGAACCTACTCGATTTCGCCGTGCGAATTTCAGCGGCCACAGGCGTCGACCAGCGCGTGGTGCGGCGACACTCCACGCTGCGGCGACCGAAGCGGTGCAGCGCCACAAGCTGGGAGCATGAAGACGCGCCGCAGCGTAGACGTCGGCTGTGACCGTGCCCGTGACCGTGCCTGACAGCCCGCCGCTGCCGCCGCTCGCCGACGAGAACCGCCGCGCGCTGCGCGCCCTCGCCGTCGTCTACGTCGTCACCTTCGCCTCCGGCGGCATCCAACTGCCGCTGCTGGCGTTGGCGATGGAGAAAGCCGGCTACGCCCCCGAGGTCACCGGCGGCATGTGGGCGATGCGCTCGTTGCTCGGCGCGCTCGTGCCGGTGTTCTGGGGACTGCTCGCCGATCGCGTGGGCACGGCCCGGCCGCTGGTGGTCGCGTCGCTCGGCAGCGGCGGGGTGCTGTTGTTGTGGCTGTCGACGTCGCCAGAGCCGGCGGTCTGCATCCTCATCTTCGCGCTCTACGGGCTGCTGACGAACCCCGCGAGCTCGCTGATGGACGGCATGACGCTCACCGCGCTCGGCGCACACAAGAACCACTTCGGACGCTGGCGCGCCTTCGGCACCGTCGGCTTCGGCGTGTCGACGTTGGTGGTGACGACGTTGATCGAGCACAAGGTGCTGCAACCGCTGCCGTCGTCGTTGTTTCCGCTGTGCGCGCTGTTCACCGGCGGCGGCGCGGTGCTGGTGTTGCTGTTGGTGCCGCGCATCCCGCGTCCAGCGTTGAGCGATCCCGGTTTGCTGCTGAAGGCGTTTCGCCAGCCGCTGCTCTTCGGGCTCATCGGCGTCGGCACGCTGTTGTGGGGCAGCCACGCCGCCTACGCGTCGTTTCTCGCGCCGCTGTCTGAGCGCGACGGCCTTGGTGCCGGCGTCATCGGCTACGCCATCGCCGGCGCCGTCATCGTCGAGGCCGTCGCCATGGCGTCATCGACGACGTTGATCCGCTGGTTCGGCCCGCGGCGCATCGTCGTCGGCGCCGCCGTGCTCGCCACGCTGCGCTGGTTGTTGGCGACGCAGGCCCACGATCCGGTGTTCTTCGTCGCCATCCACTGCGTGCACGGGCTGACCTTCGGATTGTTCTTCATCGTCATGACCCAGCTGGTCGCCGAGCGCGCGCCGCCCGAGCTGCGCCAGGCCTCGCAGGGGCTGTTGGCGTCGCTGTCGTTCGGCTTCGGCGGCTTCATCGGCGGCCTGATCGTCGGGCAGACGATGGCAGCGTCGTCGTCGTCGACGCCGACGTGGTTGGCGATGGCGGCGCTGGCGGCTGTGTCGTTGGTGGCGAGCCTGTTCTTGACCCGCAGAATCTAGCTCAGGGCATTCGGGTGGTCAGCGGGCTCACGGCAAGAGCTGCAACGCACCCAGGGCGGCCGCGACGTTGGGCAGCGGACCGATCTGCTGCGTCAACGGCGCCGACGACGACGCCTGCTGCGGCGTGCCGGTCTCGCTCAACAGCGCGCGCACCTTGTCGGGCGCGAGCGGTCCGCCGGTCTTTGCGCGGTAGACGCCTTCGACGACGACGACGGCGCCAGCGACGACGGGGGACGCGCTCGACGTGCCGCTGAAGCGCGCGGTGTATTTGCGATCAGCCGACGAGCAGCCCTGCAGGTCGCCGTAGTCGAGCGTGGCCACGTCTTCGCCCCAACCGTGCACGTCGACGCGGCTGCCGTAGTTCGAGAAGCCGAGGCGCGAGCGCGGCGGCGGCGCGCCTTTGACATCTTGGCGCAGCGTCGACGTGCCGGCGCCGACCAGAATCGCGCCCGAGTCGCGGCGCGCGCGGCTGAACTTACGATCGTAGATGGCCGCGTCGAGGTCTTCGGCGCCGTTGCCCGCGGCTTCGACGACGACGACGCCTTTGTTGGTGGCCCACTTGATGGCTTCGAATTCGGCCTGCCACCACTCCATCGGCACGAAACCCTGCTGGCCTTTTTTGCCGCGCGAATTCGGACCGGGGCCGTGCAGCTCGATGACGAGCACGTCGCCGGGCGACATCTTTTTCGCCGTCTCGTGGATTGCGCGGGCGGCGCCGACGTCGCCGAGCGAGGCGGTGTAGACGCCGTCGACGTCGGGGACGATGCCGGTCATGCCTTTGCCGTTCTCTTTGGCGGCGAGCACGCCGAGCACCGCGGTGCCGTGTTGGCGCCAGCCCCAGCCCTGCGGGCGCCCCACCACGTGCGTGAGCTTCGGCAGGTCTTCGTGCTTGGCGTTCCAGTCTCCCTCGACGTCGCCGACGATGACGCCCTGGCCGCGGCCGCCGGGCAGTGCCCACGCGGCGCGTGCTTCGGTGGCCTGCAGGTAGCCCTGCCGCTCGTCGTAGGGCGGCGTCGTGATCGGGCAGGCGGCCTGCGCCTCGCTGTCGTTGAGCCGCAGGGTCTCGACGACGGAGGGTTCGAATTCGGGGACGTACTCGACGTCTTGCGCGTTGATGACCAGCAACCACGACGAGAGCGCGCGGTAGCTGGTGTCGTCGTCGATGGGCGCCGCCCACCACAGTCCGAGGTCGATGCGGTCGTCGACGAGACCCACCCTGCGCGGATCCTCGGGCAGGGGCTCGACGTCAAAGACCTTCTCGGCGTGCAGCCCGGGCGGCGGCGTCACGCGGCTCTTGAAGCGCAGCATCTGCTTGTGGCTCGACGACGAAGCCAACGACGAAGCCAACGACGAAGCCAACGACGAAGCCAACGACGAAGCCAACGACGAAGCCAACGACGAATGACGGTGATCCAACCCTGCGGCGACGCAGAGGGCGGCGATGGCGCAGACGACGGCGGCGTTTCTTCTCATGCGCATGCGCCGAGAGTGCCACGCCGTCGTCGTCGCCCGCTCGTTTCACACCGGCGGCGGATTGCGCGACGCAAAGCCACGCTGGTGAAAATACGGATACGCGAGCGGCGTGGCGCTGGCGTCGTCGAGCCGCTGCACCTGCGCGGCGCTGAGCTTCACATCGAGCGCCTGCAGGTTCTGCTGCAGCTGCATCTCATCACGGGCACCGATGATCACCGTCGAGACCGAGGGGCGCGACAAGACCCAGGCGAGAGCGACCTGCGGCACCGAGGCGCCGACCTCGTTGCCAACGGCGTCGAGTGCGTCGACGACGTCGTAGAGGTAGTTGTCGTCGACAGGCGGACCAGCATCGATGGCCGTCTGCGACTGCAAGCGCGACGACGGCGGCAGCGGCTGTCCACGGCGAATCTTGCCCGTCAGGCGGGCCCAACCGAGCGGGCTCCACACCACCGTGCCGACTTTCTGGTCCAGCGCGAGGGGCATCAGCTCCCACTCGAAGCTGCGGCCGATGAGTGAGTAATAGGCTTGGTGGGCGACGTACCGACTCCATCCATATCGGTCAGACGTCGCGAGGGATTTCATCAGGTGCCACCCCGAGAAATTCGAGCAACCGATGTAGCGAATTTTGCCCTGCTGTACGAGCACGTCCAGGGTCGAGAGCACCTCTTCGACGGGCGTGAGCGCGTCAAAGCCATGCAACTGAAAGAGATCGATGTAGTCGGTGTTCAATCGCTTCAGACTGGCCTCGACGGCCTTGATCAAGTGAAAGCGAGACGAGCCGACATCGTTGGGACCGGGACCCATGCGAAAGGTCGACTTCGTCGAGATCAAGACCTTGTCGCGGCGCCCGGCGAGGGCCTTGCCGAGAATGCTCTCGCTCTCGCCCGCCGAGTAGACGTCGGCGGTGTCGAAGAAGTTGACGCCGCGGTCGAGGCAGACGTCGACGAGGCGGGCGGCGACTTTGACGTCGGCGTCGCCAAAGGCGCTGAACAAGTCGCCTTTGCCGCCGAAGGTGCCGGTGCCGAAGGTGAAGGCGGGGACGAAGAGGCCCGAGCCTCCGAGCTGACGGTGTTGCACGCGGTTGCTCCTGCGATCCAAACGATGGGTGTGCGATGCGTCTCAAGAGCGAGGGTTGCAAGCCGTCACACGGTCAGCTCGAGGTGACGTCAGCAGAGACGAAGGGTTGGCAACGAAGACGCAACCATGACGTAGACGCTGACCTCGCCGTGACGTCTTCAAAATTCGTGAAGGCGCTGACGCAGTCGTGACGACCTCGCTGCGGTCGATGTCTACGTTGGGCTCATGTACGCCATCGCTTGTCTCGCGATTCTCTTCCTCGCCTACGGGCTGACCATCGTGCTGACGAGCGTCGGCTACCACCGCGCGCTCGCGCACAGCAGCGTCAAGCTGCACCCCTGGGCACGCCGAGCGCTCGTCACGCTCGGCCCCTGGGTGACCGGCTTCGATCCGAAGACGTGGGTCGTGATGCACCGCATGCACCACATTCACTCCGACACCCCCGACGATCCCCACTCGCCGGTGAACGTGGGCCTGTTCGGCATCTTTCGCGCGCAGGTCGAGGGCTATGAGCGCACCAAGCGCGGGCTGCTCGAGAACGACGACACCTACGCGCGCCACGGCAAAGATCTCGCGCTGTCGTGGCCGACGCGCACGGGTCGCTGGTGGGCGCCGTTTCTTCTTCACGCCGCGCTCGGCCTGGTCGTCGCGCTGACGATGGGCTGGTGGTTGGGCATCGCCCTCGTCGCGGGCTTGCTGAGCCACGTCGTGCAGGGCGCGATCATCAACTACTTCGGCCACGCCCACGGCGGCCGCAACTTCGACACCGACGACAACTCGCGCAACAACCATCCCGCGGCGTGGCTCGTCCTCGGCGAAGGGTTTCAGAACAACCACCACCGTTGGCCGTCGTCGGCGCGCTTCTCGTATCGATGGAATGAGGTCGACTTCGGCTACATCGTCTGCCGCGCGCTCGAGCAAGTCGGCGTGCTGCGCGTCGTCGAACGAACGCTGATGCCGCGGCCGGGCATGACGGCGTGACTACGTCTTCGTCGGCGCGTTCGTCTTCGTCTTCTTTGCCTTCTTCGCTGGCGTCTGCAGCGACACCTCCGCGAGCGTGGTGGCAGCGCCGCGCACCAGCGCAGCGAGATCCTCGAGGTTCAACGTCGACGCCGCGCCCGTGCCCTCGAGCACGGCGTCGACCAGCGACGACTTTTGCAGCTGCAGCGCCAACACCTGCTCTTCGATCGTGCCTTCGGCGATCAACCGGTAGATCGTGACCGGCCGCGTCTGACCAATGCGGTGCGCGCGGTCTGCGGCCTGCGCTTCGGCGGCTGCGT
The DNA here is from genome assembly GCA_031384945.1 of Deltaproteobacteria bacterium. Lineage (GTDB taxonomy): Bacteria > Myxococcota > UBA727 > UBA727 > VGSZ01 > VGSZ01. The sequence continues at coordinate 2,391 of JANNAY010000412.1, read as the reverse complement.
TCCACCATGGGTCGAAGAGCACGACGTAGTCGGCGGCGGTGAGGTTCAAGCCAGTGCCGCCGGCCTTGAGCGACAGCAAGAACACGTCGGCGCCGCCGGATTGAAAGAGCGACACCCGCTCCTTCCGCTCGGCTGTCGTCGTCGATCCGTCGAGGCGGGTGGTCTTGAGCGACGCCTTCATCGACGCCAGTCGGGCGCCCAGACGATCGAGCACGCGGGTGAACGACGAAAACACCAGCACCTGGTGCCCCGCTTCGACGAGGTCCAACACCAGCTGCGTGGCGGCGTCGAGCTTGGCGGTACCGCCCATCCATGCCTCGTCGTCGAGGCCGGCGTCGCAGGCGCGCACGCGCAAGCGCGTGATCATGCTGAGGATTTGCATGCGGTCGTCGCGGTCCGAGTGCTCCCAGTCGTCGGCGAGCACGCGTCTGACGGCGTCGTAGGCGGCGGCTTCGTCTTTGGGCAGGGCGATGCGCATGACCACTTCGGTGCGCGCGGGCAGCTCGGGTGCGACGTCGCGCTTGGTGCGCCGCAAGATGAAGGGACGCACCGCGGCGCTCAGCGCCTGTCGTCGCACAGCGTCGTGATCGCGCTCGATGGGCAGTTGAAAGCGCTCGCGAAACGACGACGCCGAGCCCAGCAAGCCGGGGCTCACCACGCGCATCAACGACCACAACTCGCCGGTGTGGTTCTCGATCGGCGTGCCAGTCAGCGCGAGCCGCCACCCGGCGTCGACCTTGCGCGCGGCGGCGGCGCGGCGCGTGTCGAGGTTCTTGATCGCTTGCGCCTCGTCGAAGACCGCGGTGGCGAAGCGCACGCCGCCGATGACCTCGTCGTAGAGGGCGAGCCGCGTCCAGGTGATGACGATGACGTCAAACGCGCCGATGTCGTTCTTGGTGAAGAAAGCGGGGTCGTCGACGAACTGCAGCCGCAGCGTCGGCGCGAACTTCGCCGCCTCGTCGATCCACTGCGCGCACACCGACGTCGGCGCGACCACGAGCGCGGGACCTTGCGGCGCCCGCTCGACGAGCACGGCGAGCGCCTGCAGCGTCTTGCCGAGGCCCATGTCGTCGGCGAGCACGCCGCCGCTGCCCCACGCTTCGAGCCGGCGCAGCCACAGCAAGCCGTCGCGCTGGTACGGCCGCAACTCAGCGTTGATCGAGCGCGGCGGTACGTCGTCGACGGCGGCGGCTTTGGCCATGCGCTCTTGCAGCTCGCGCACGGCGGCGCCGTCGTCGAAGGCGAAGTCGCCGTCGAGGTCGGCCAACGTCGACGCCGCTGACCACGGCAGCGCCACGCCATCGCCGCTGCCCTCTGACAACGCCGCCAGCGCGGTCAGCCGTCGACGCAGCCCGTCTTCGAGCGCCGCGAAGCGACCCGGCGACAGGCGCACGAAGCGCCGACCTTCGCGCACCGCTTGCAGCAGCAGCGCGAGCGACAGCGCGTCTTCGTCGACGGGGATGTCGGCGTCGACTTGCAGCCAGTCTCCGCCTGAATTGTTGGTGCGGCTCACGCGCAGCTGCACCGAACGCCGGTCGACGTGCCCCACGACCTTCAAGTTCTCGGGCCATTCGACGACGACACCCGTCTCTCCGACCGCCGCACTTGCACCTGCGCCGGCCACTGCGAGCCGCTGCAACGCTTGCATGATCGCGAGGCCGTCTTCGTCGTCGTCGACGTCAACGCCGCTGTCGCCGCGAAAATTCGCGTTGGTCAGCGGCAACGTCTCGAACAACGCGCGCGCGCGCCGCAGCTCGTCGGCGAAGTCGCGCGACGCGGCCTTGCGCTTGCCGCTGTCCCCAGCCGACGCCGACGCCGAGGCCGACGACGACTCAGAGCCCGACGCCCTTGCCGAAGACGCGGACCGGGACAGATCGGCGCCGGTGACCACGCGCGGACCTTTGCCGACCGGATGCCAATCCGCGTAGGCGAGCGCGCGGACGCCGATGTCGACCGAGAGTCCGGGCTCGAGCGGACGCAAGCGCACGACGAGCCGCGCATCGGCGGGCACGAGCTCACCGCGGATGCTCGGCGGCAGCTCGAGCGGCACGCGCTGCTCGAGCGCCAACAACGCCGGTGCGAGACGCTCGCGGTCTTGCACCGGCACGTGGTGCGAGTGGCGCAGGGCGCGGGCCACCTCGAGCAGGCCGAGGTCGACGTCGACGACGACGAAGACGTCGCCGCTGCGAAACAGTCGATCGCCGTCGTAGGGCAGGATGTCGGGCTGCAACACATGGGGCCCTGCCATCATGGTCAAGCGCAGGCCGCCGTCAGCGGCGTCGGCGACCACGAGGCGGGCGCCGTGCACCTCGAAGCGCACGGGCTTCTTTTCGTCGTCGCGCACGCGGGCGTGGCCGACGAGGGCGCGGCCGACGGCGAGGGTGAGGGTGG
>JANNAY010000408.1:0-1940 GCA_031384945.1 Deltaproteobacteria bacterium | reverse complement strand
TCGTCAATCGCGACTTCCCCCCGGTTTCGGGGGGCCAGGGGGGCCTTCAGGGCTTCTTGGCGGACTCGAAGCGGCCGCCGTCGCGCATGACGATGCGCGTGCGGTTGGGCCACGCGGCATCTTTGACGTCGTGGAGCGGGTCGCCGGGCAGGGCGAGCACCATGGCGCCGTCTTCTTCGGTGAGCACGGGACGGATCGCGCGGCGCGGCCACTTGTGGCTGCGGACGTCGTCGAGACCGAGGGGCGCCAGGTCTTCGAGCGTCACCAACGTCGGCGGGGCGAGCGCGATGGTGCCCTTGGCGTAAGCGGCGAGCGCAGCCTTTGGCGTGAGCCACACGCCCTCGGTGACCTCGTGGCCGTCAGGAGCGGCGTCGTGGCGCTGCATCGGCGGGACGACGGCGAAGAAGAAGCGGGTGTCGAAGCGCTTGGGCTCGGCCTCGGGCGTGATCCACCAGGCGATCGGGATGAGGGCTTCGACGTCGGGGACGAGGCCGGCGCCTTTGACGGCGTCGCTGAAGCCGGCGCCTTCTTCGACTTTGGCTTCGACGGCGTCTTTGGGGCTGCGCGACGTCATGGGCAGTCCGGATTCGTGACGCACGAGCAACACGCCGGTCTCTTCAAACGTCTCTCGGATCGCGGCGACGGCGAAGCGGTCGGCGTCGAAGTCGGTGTCGGCGTCGTCGACGCGGCCGCCGGGGAAGACGTGGGCGCCGGCCATGAAGCCGCTCTTGCCGTGGCGCTTGACGAGAAAGACCTCGAAGTCGCCGTCGACCTGGTCGCTCGCCTCTGTGGAACGGGCAACGCGGGCGACGACGCGGGCGACGACGACAGTGGCGGCGGGGACGGCGGGCGCAGGGGCCTCGGATTTCGTGGTCATGAAAGCGACCATCCAGCGCTTGCGGTGAAGCCACAAGGCGTGTTGCCATCAGTCATCGTGTTCGCCCTCGTCGTCGTCGCTGGAGCCGACAAAGGCCGCCGCATCTCGCTGCGGCCCGGCGCCTTTCGGGCGATCGGACGTGCCGAAGGCGAGTTCACCGGCACCTTCGTCGTGCGCCGCAGCGCCGAGCGCCGCCTCGAAGACGAAGACCACAGCCGCATCAGCGAGCACCTCTTCAAGCGCGCCGCCCACCTGCCCCCCGGCGGACTGTTGCTCGCCCGCGGCGCCACCGACGACTTCGAACGCGACGACGACGTCGAGCTCGACGACGACGCCGTCAGCCAGACCCACGCCATCGTCTTCTGCGACGACGCCGGCCTCTCTGTCGTCGACATCGCTTCGAAGAACGGCACGTGGGTCAACGGCGACCGCGTGCTCGAGAGCATTCTCGTCGAGGGCGACCTGCTGCGCCTCGGCGAGACCCGCCTCACCGTCGAACAGGAGCCTTAGATGATGTTGTTGTCCGCCGCCTGCTATGTCGTCGGCTACGGCGCCTCTGTCGTCGGCAGTTGGAGCTTGATGGGCGTCCCGTTCGCCACCTTCAACGCCAACGGCAGCTGCGTCGTCGCCGGCGAGGCCTGCACATACAAGGCACACAACGACGTCCTCATGATCACGATCGACGGTGAGAGCGACGAGATCCCCTTCGCCGTCACGCCGACGCAGCTGACCCTCGTCGAAGGCGACGCGCCGGTGGTGCTCGCGCGCGTGGGGGCGCCGCCTCCAACGACGACGCCGACGCTGCCGACGACGAACGCGCCGGCGCTGGATGTAAAGGACCCATTGGCGCAGCTGTTGTTGTCGTCGGCGTGGTGCTCTTTCTCGTACAACAAAAACACGGGAGCTTCGTCGCAGTCGCGCATCCAGTACTTCAACGACGGCAGCTGGGGCGTCGGCGCCCGCAGCGAGGGCTACAACAGCGGCGCCAACGGTACGGTGTCGTCGCAGCGCGACTCTTCGTCGTCGGGCCGCTGGCCCCGGCAACGACGCAGCCCGGCATATC
>JANNAY010000390.1:0-2665 GCA_031384945.1 Deltaproteobacteria bacterium | reverse complement strand
GTCCTTCTTCTCGTCCTTCTTCTCGTCCTTCTTCGCCTCGATCACAGGAGCAGGAGGAGCAGCCACCGTCGACGGAGCCGACATTGCCGCCGCCGACGTGGGCGCACCCGCCGGCGCCTCCGGCAACTTCGTCGTCGTCGTCGGCGCCGCCGGCTTCTTCGGCGGCGTCTTCCACGGCTCGCGGTAGTAGCCGCCGGTGCCAAAGGCCTTGAAGCCGTCGCGCAGCCAACGAATCAACGAGAACGCGAGCCAGAACGACCAGGCCAACATGGCCGCGCGGTACGCCCACATCGACACCGACCACGCCGACGCGATCGGCAGCTGTGACGGCGTGCGGTCGGAGAACCAGCGCAGCGCGGTGCCCGACGAACCGTTGCCCTGAATCTGCATTTCAGGAGCGCCAGCCAGGCCCTCTTTGATGGCGACGAACAAGCAGATGACGGCGACGAAGGTCCAGCCGACCAGCGTGAGCTGCATCAGGTCGAAGACAGCGTCGTGCACCTTGCCCCGCTCGCTCCACAACGGACGCTTGCGCCAGCCGAGCACCAACAGCCAACCTGCGACGAGCGCAGCGACAGGCACGGGCACCTGCGTGAGGCCGAGCGACAAGAGCACCCAGTGGTGCAGCTTCAACGGCGACACCGGCACGCGCGAGAGGGCGGCGGCGGCGACGAGAATGATGGCGAGAAAGCTCCAAAACAGCACAGCAGGCCCGGTGCGCGGGCCCCAGGCAAACAAGACCCAGCGATCGTCGGGCAGGTCGACCTTGATCTCGACGTTGACCCCCGCCTGGCCGAGGTCGATGGCGGGCGACGTGGTGTGAAAGCTCACACCGGTGGGCAGACGCAGCTCGAGATCGATGCGCTGGCTGCCTGGGTTCAGCGGGATGGTGACGACGTCGTTGGCCGCCCCCTTTTCAGGGCGCAGCGGTGTCGACGCGCCGTTGATGGTGGCCGAGAGCAGCTCGGTGCCGGGCGGCAGCTTCACCTGGTGCTGGCCACCGCGCGACGCCCGCAGCTCGAGATGCAGTGAAGCGTCGGTGCTGCGCAGACCCGGGCGCACATTCAACTTCACCTCGTCGAGCGTGACGGTCTGACCAGCGACGCCAGCCGGACGCACCAACGCGAGCTTGAGGCGCTCACCGGGCCACGGACGGAAGCTCGAGTTGCCGTCGACGGCGCCGCCGTGGACGGTGGGAATGCCATCGCGCTGCACGTGCCACAGCGGCGACTCTTGCACCTGCCACGACTCGAGCCACGACACCTTCGACGGCGCCGTCAGCTCCAAGGTCTCGGCCTGCGCCAACGTCGAGTGCCACGACAGCTCGCTGTCGTTCGGGCCGAGCGAGACCTTCGCCACGCCCTTGCCGTCTTTCTGCTCGGCACGAACGCCATCGGTGGTCACGCTCTCGCCGGGCAAGAGGGGCACATCGACGACGATGGGCGTGCCCATGGGCGACAGCCGCACCACGCGCGTCTCGACCTCGAAGGTGAGCCCGAGCATCACGGTGCGCTCGATCAACAAGAAGGGCGGCAACACCGACGGCGGCAGCTCTTTCGTCGCCTGCTCTTTCTCCGCCTTTGTCGCTTTCTCGACGCGCGACAGCTGCAGATTGTCGTCGACGACGCCGTCTTCGTGGATGCCATCGAGCGTCCACTGCGACGAGCTGAACGAGCCGCGCTTGGGCGCCAACGGCAGCGCCAGCTGCACGGTCTCTCTCTGCGGCAGCGGACCTTCGACGACGACATCATGGACGCCGGCGCCGACTCTGACGACGACGCGGTCGTTGTCTCTGACGGCGTTGGCGGCCTTGCCGTCGACGAGGATCGAGCGCGGCGTCCACTGGCCGTCGTCGGCGGGCAGCGGCACGGCGAAGTCGATCTCGGCGTGCACTTCGAAGACGAGGCGCAGCGTCGACGACGACGCCTCGGCCCGCATGCGGGCGATCTGCACGCAGGCGTCTTCGCAGGTGGGCGGTGCCAGCAGGCGATCGCGCAGCTCATCGAGGGTGTCGCTGTCGGGCACGCCCTGCGCCGCACCCTGCGCAGACGCCGGCGTCGAAGCCGTCGACGACAACGCCGCCAGCAGCACCGTCAGCCACACCGCGCCACGGCCGCGAAAGCGCTTCAGCAAGCCCTGGGGCCAGCGCGCGCCCGGCAAGCCAAACGACGCCGCCACCAGCGCCGCCAGCAGCGCCACGCGCAAGAACGCCAGCAGCAAATTCGTCGTCGGCGACAGCAGCGTCAGCTCGATCTTCTGATCGGCGCGCACGGGACCCGAGAACGACAGCGTCACCTGCTGCCAGCCCCAGCGCGGCAAGCCCGGACCGGTCTGCACGACGGCGTTCGGATCCACCGTCGTCATCTGCTTCTTCGGCTTCATCTTCTTCATCGGCGCCGGCGCCTTCTGCTCGTAGTTGCCGCCGCCGCGCCCGCCGAGGCCGCTGAGCGCGCCGTTCGATGAGCCAAGCAGGCCGTCGAGGTCGCCCTTCGCCATGCGCGGCTTGCCGGCGATCTTGCCGTCGCCACCGCCGCCGCCGCCCTCGTCGTTGGCGGCGTAGTTGTCTTGCGCGATCTGCATCGGCTCGGGCGGCGGTGGCGGCGGCGCGGCCATCTCGGCCATCGCGGTCTTCGCCGCGAAGCTCTCTTGCTGAAAGTACCCGTTG
>JANNAY010000364.1:0-2621 GCA_031384945.1 Deltaproteobacteria bacterium | reverse complement strand
GGCAACAGGCGCACGCTCTCAAGGGCTTTCGTCAAGGCCGAGGCGATGGCGCTCTTGGACTTGTTCAGCAGCGTCAGCGGGTAGGCGACGTTCTCGCGCACGCTCTTGTGCGGCCACAGCGCGTAGCTCTGAAACACCATGCCGAGCCCGCGCTGCTCGGGCGGCACGAAGACCGCGGCGCCGTCGTCGACGACGCGGTCGCCCAACGACACGCGCCCGCTGCTCGCGCGTTCAAGCCCGGCGATCATGCGCAGCGTCGTTGTCTTGCCGCACCCCGATGGACCGAGCAGCGCGGTCACCTGACCCGACGGCAGCGACAAGGTGAGTTCGCTGACCACCTCGACGTCGCCGTACCGCTTGCCCACGTTCTGCAGCTCGATGCGCATGCTGGCTCGTTGCACGCCTGCTCGCGGTAGACGAGGCCGTGGACGACGTGCTGCACCGAGATGCCCAGGCCGCGCGCGCGGCCATCTGCGCCGGTCTCTTGCGCGGACCGGCCCTGCGCGCTCGCCTCGACGCCGTTGCTTACGTCGACCGCGACGCCTGGGTCGACGCCGTCTGCGGCATCGACGGCATCTCCGACGACGTCGACTTGCCGCCGGGCGCGGTCCCGTATTTGCCCTGCGCCGTCGACGCCGTCACCGCCGCCCTCGACGGCGCCGGCGTCTCCCCCGACGACGTCTTCGTCGACCTCGGCGCTGGCGTCGGCCGCGTCTGCCTGCTCGCGCACCTGCTGACCGGCGCCCGCTGCGTGGGGGTCGAGCTCCAGCCCCACCTCGCCGCGCAGGGCCGTCGCCTCGCTGCCGCGCTCCACGTCCCGATTGCGCTGCGGGTCGCCGACGCCGCCAACGACGTCGACGCAGACGCAGACGCAGCCAGCGTCGTCTTTGTCTACGCCTCGTTCTCGCCAACGGTGCTGCGCGAGGTGCTGCAGCGGATGGAGAAGAGACCACCCCGCGTTTTCTGCGCGGTCGGCTTCGACGTCGACGTGAGCTGGCTGCGGGCGATGCCGTCGCCGAGCCCCGAGGTCGCGCTGTACCGCAGACGGTGACGCGGCGGCTGCGCTACGGTGGCAGCGTGCGGCTCTTCTTCGCCCTCGTCGTCTTCGTCGCCCTCTGCGCCGGCGTCGCCGTCGTCGCCGACGTGCACGACGAAAACCTGCGCGGCTACGTGTTGCTGTGCCTGTTTCTGCTGCTGCCCGCCTGGCTCGCGGTCTTCGCCTATGTGAAGACGAGGCTCGACGATGCGAGGTGGCCGTCGTCGACGCCGGCGCCCAAAGAGCGCCGCACGCTGCCAGAGGGCGTCGAGTGGATCTACCCGCAGCGCCCCGCCCGCAGCTCGCCCGACGCCGACGCCGACGCCGACGCCGACGCCGACGCCGAGAGGGCCGACTGATGCGCCGACCGATGCTCGACAAGTTGCCGCAGAGCGACGCCGACCGCGCGCTGTCCGATTTCTTGTTGTCGGTGCTGCCCGCGGTGGCTGAGCAGCTCGCTCATGCGACGTGGGACGGCTTCGCCATCGCCGAGCCCGCCGCCCCTCAGGTGAACCGCGCGCGGCTGGTGCACCGGGCCCGGCTGCGGGTGACGGCACAGCGCGAGTACCGGGTCTCGGCGCACCTCTTCGAGTCGGTCGGCCAAGAGACCGCGCCGCACGACCACCGCTATCCGTTGGCGGTCTTTCCCTTCGCCGTGGTCGACGACGCGAGCCCGCTCTACGAGATGCGCTGGATCGTCGACGGCGCCGAGGCCCGCGTCGTCGTTGGCAGCGGCGACGTCTGGGCGATCGCTCAACCGCGCGCGGTGCTGCACACGGTGCGCTCACTCGCGCCTCACGCCTCGATCGTCCTCGCTGACGTCACCGACGCCCCCACGCGCGACGGTCGAATGACCACGACGCCGCTGCCCCCCGCTGAACTCAAACGCGTGCGCGAGCGCATCCTCGCCGCCTTGCTCGCGCACCGAGAGCGCGTGGTCCTGCGCGGCGGCGACGACTTCATCGAACACAACGGCAGCCTCGACGAGGTGCTCGACGACTGAGGGTCAGCTCTTCGACGTCAGCTCTTCGACGTCAGCGCGTAGACGCCCGACCACTCGCCCTCAAAGCCCGTCGACGCGAGCTCTTGGCAGCGCTCGCGCAGCAAGCGCGCAGCGCCGTCGCGCGGGTGCTTCTGCAGGACGGCGTCGAAGCCGGCGATGGCGCCCGCGAAGTCACCGGTTTTGTAGAGGCGCTGCGCATCGGTGAAGAGCTGCAGCGTCTCGCGCTTCAACGCCGCGTCTTCGTCAGCGTCGAGGACCTCGTAGATCGAGGTGGACTCGGTCTTGCCCTTGGCCTTGACGACGTCGAGGTGACGCAGGGTCGGCCGCACCTTGTCGAGGCCAGCGACGACGTCGCCCGACAGCAACAAGCGCGCCCCGTACATCTTGGTCATGCCTTCGAGGCGGGCCGCGGCGTTGACGACGTCGCCGATGACACCGCCGTCGAGCTGCTCGCCGCCGCCGATGGTGCCGATCATCAGCTGTCCGAGGTGGATGCCGGCGCCGATGGCGATGGGCGCCTCGCCGCGCTTCAGCCGTTCGCCGTTGAGCTTGATCAGCTGGTTCACCATGCCGAGCGCGGCT
>JANNAY010000035.1:0-3242 GCA_031384945.1 Deltaproteobacteria bacterium | reverse complement strand
GACTCGCGCCACCAGCTGAAGGGCTTCGCGGCCAAAGAGTTCGACGCCAACTACGACACCAAGTTCACCCTCGGCGCCGCCGCGTCGGTGGCCGAGGGCGGTCCCACCAACTTCTTTGGCAGCCACCCGCTCTACGGCTCTGATGAGGTCTTCGTCTTGCCGCGCGGCAGCGGCGAGCGCCTCGAGTGGACGTTCAACGCCGACGTGCACGGCGGCTTCACCTTTCAACCCGTGAAGGGACAAGACGTCGAGATCACCGTCGACATCTTCAACCTGCTCGACTTGCAGCCGGTCACGGCCATCGACGAGACGTACACGACCGCCGACGTGAACCCGCTGCAGAACTGCAAGAAGGGCAACCCCGACTCGTGCACGAGCAAAGACCTCGGCAAGGTCACGCAGTCCGATGGCTCGGCCCTCGCGCGGCAGCAGGTGAACCCCAACTTCGGCAACCCCGAGACCTTCCAAAACCCGCGTCAGGTGCGCTTCGGCCTGCGGTGGAGCTTCTGATGCGCCTCTTCAACTCCGCACTTCACCTGACCGTCGCCCTCACCGCTGTGGTGGGAAGTTCGTGCGCGCAGCGCGAAGTTCCCTGCAGCGTGGGTCGCTCGTTGCCCTACGCCGCCAAATACAAACAAGTCAGCGTCGAGGGCGCCTGCGACGACGTCCCCGCCGCCGCCCTCGCCGGCGACCAGATCGGTCTCACTGCCTACAATGGCGTCGGTGCTGGTGGACTTCCTGATACAACAAAGGTGAGCGTCGCGATTCGCACCTCGTTCCTGGGCACCGTCGTCGCCAACGCCGACGCCCGCGGCGTCAAAGACGTCGCCGACGGACACGCCGCCGCCGCCGTCGGCCCCTTCGACAGCGACGTCCCCAACGAAGACGGCTTCTGCACCGCGCCGACGTTGTCGCCGACGACGCAGTCGCTGCCGGCCCTCGACGAAGACGTCGAGAACGAGCTCGACGCGCAAGACGCGGTCAACGTCAGCGAGCAGTGGAGTGACGTGAGCGTCTACGTCGACGCCGCGGCCCTCGGCACGCAGCTCAAGGGCACCTACCGCGTCACGCAAGACGGCTGCACCGCGACCTACCACGTGATGGCCGTCTACCCCGCCGGCGAGTGCGCCGAAGACGCCGACTGCGGCAACATCGACCTCGGCATCTCTCCCGACTTCGCCGTCGTCTGCGATCCCGATCTGTTGTTGTGCGTGCTCGACGCCGACGTCGACGATACGCTGCCGGTCTTCGCCAAGTAGTGCTGGTGGGTTGGTTGTTGCTGCTGCGCCCGGTGAGAGCTGGGCGACAGCGGTTTCAAGCTGGTACCGCTGGGCACTCATCGCGGCCCTGAGGTTCAGACCATGATCCAACGTGACACTCCGGGTCCCGTGCCGCCCCCGGCTGGTGTGCACGTCTGGCGCGTGCTGCTCATCGACGACAGCCCGGACGATCGCGCCGAGATCCGCCGGCTTCTGCGCCACGGGTCCGAGCGGCAGTACGAGTTCGTCGAGGCCGAAACCGGGGCGGCGGGGGTGCGGGCCGTGCTCGACGGCGACGACCCGCCGGACTGCGTCGTGCTCAACCACAGACTGCCGGACATGCTCGCGGTCGAGGTGCTCGCGGCCTTGGCGGGCCCAGACAGCTTGACCGCTTGCCCCGTCGTGGTGCTGGCCGCAGCTGCTGGCCGCGAGCATGCCAAAGCAGTGCTCCGGGCCGGGGCGCAAGACTGCTTCAGCAAAGGGTCGATGACGGCCGAGAGCCTGACGCGGGCAGTCGACAACGCAGCCGAGCGGTGGTCGATGGCCTGCGAGCTGCGCAAGCAGCAGGCGGCTCTTCAGGCGAGCGAGGATCGCTTTCGCCTCGCTGCCGACGCCGTCAACGGCATCATCTACGAGTACGACTTCGCCACCGGCCACGTTTTACGGACGCGGGGCCTGTACGAAGTCGTCGGTTACCGGCCCGACGAAGTTCCGCCGACCGCTGCATGGTGGCGAGCGCAGACCCACCCTGCCGACCGCGCCTCCAATGATGAGCGGTTCGCGAATCTCGTCGGCGACTCTTTTGTCAGCGAGTACCGGGTGCGGCACCGCGACGGGCGTTGGTTGCACGTCGAAGACCGGGCCGTGTTGCTGCGGGGCGACGACGGCAAGCTGGTGAAGATGGTGGGCTGTACGGTCGACATCGCCGACCGCGAACAGGCCAAGCAGGCGCGGTCTGAAATGGAGCGGAGCTATCGCGCTCTGACCGCCGCCAGCTCAGAGATCGTCTACCGCATGTCCGCCGACTGGTCGACGATGCTGCCGCTCGACGGACGCCAGTTGGTGCCGAGCTCAGATGGGTCGCTCGCCGACTGGGCGTGGCTGAACAACCTTCCGCCCGACGAGCACGCCCGCGTCAGGCAGGCGATCAGCGAAGCCATCGCCCGAAAGACTCTTTTCGAGCTCGAGCATCGGGTCCGGCGTCCCGATGGCTCCACCGGTTGGACGTTGTCGCGCGCGGCGCCGATCCTCGACGACGACGGCGGCGTGATCGCGTGGTTTGGCGCGGCCAGCGACATCACCGAACGCAAGCGGGTCGAAGAGTCGCTTCGGGCGAGCGAAGAGCGACTGCGGCTGGCGCTGGCCGCGGCGCAGGCCGGAGCGTGGGCGTGGGACGTACCGACCGGCGTCATCACCTGGTCGCCTGAAAATCATGTGCTCTACGGCTCCTCAGCGTCCGCCGTGCCGCCGACCTTCGCCGGCTGGCAAGCGCGCGTGCACCCGGACGACCGTGAGAAGGCGAGCGCCGCCGTCGTTGATGCCTTGGCCGGCCGCACACCCTCCTTGCGGCACCAGTTCCGCGTCGTCCACCCAGACCGCGGCGAGCGCTGGCTGCTCAGCCTCGGGCAAGTCGACCTCTCAGCTGCCGGAGAGGCGCTGCGCCTGGTCGGCATCAACCTCGATATCACCGACCGCGTGCGAGCCGAGGCCGCGTTCCGCGCGAGCGATGCCCGCTTTCGCGCGGCGATCAACGCCGTGAGCGACATCGTCTGGACCAACGACGCCCAGGGCCAGATGACAGGCGAGCAGGTCTCCTGGGGTCAGTTCACGGGGCAAGACCAGGAGAGCTATCAGGGGTACGGCTGGTCCCGCGCCGTCCACCCAGAAGACGCGCAGCCGACCATCGATGCCTGGAACGAGGCGGTCGCCAACAAGAAAATCTTCGCGTTCGAACACCGGGTTCGTCGCAGCGACGGCCAGTGG
>JANNAY010000319.1:0-1518 GCA_031384945.1 Deltaproteobacteria bacterium | reverse complement strand
TCGGCGATCCGCGCAGCCACCCGCTCGAGCCGATCCTCGTCTACGCCGTGACAGCCCTCGCCCTCGCCGCCACCGACGTCTACCGCCTCGCCGCGCTCGCCAGCGAAGCGCCCCTCGTCATCGCCAAGCGCCTGCTCGATGTCGTTTTGCGCACCGGCCGCACCGACTTCGCCGTCGTCGTCTGCGCCGCCCTCGTCACAGGCGGCGTCGCCCACGCCGTTGGCAAGCGCTTCATCGGCGGCGCCATCGCCACGTCGTATTTGTTGGTCACGCTGGCGCTGCTGAAGGCCATCGGCGGACTGCTCGCCGTGCTCGGCCTCGACCTCTGGTGGCTGCCGCACCACGCCGTCGATTCCGTCGCCGTCGTCGTCGATCGCCAGGTCTCGTATGTCCGCTTCGTCGTCAAATGCGTCATCGCCTACGGCGCCGGCCTCGCCGTGCTCGTCACCGTCGTCAGAGGCTGGGTCGCCAAACGCGACGGCGCTGCCGACGTCGGGGCCCACGTCCGCGCCTACGTCGCCCGCGCCGGCCTCAGCGTCGGCGTCGTCGTCGTCGGCGCCTTTGTCGCCGTCTCAGCCGTCGACGTCGGCCGCCGCAGCGACGTGCTGCGCCCCAAGTCGCGTGGCGACGCATTTCCCTCGTTGGCGCTGCGGCGTCTCGACGACGACAAGCCGAAGAAGAGCGGCCGCGTCGACGTCAGTCAGCTCGCGCAGCAGGCGCCGACCCGCGTCACCGTCGTCGACTTCTGGGCCAGCTGGTGTGGACCCTGCCGCCGCTCGATGCCCGAGCTGTCGAAGCTCAACCTGGGTTGGGCATCGACGAACCCCGGCGAAGTCGTCGTCGTCGGCGTCAACCGCGAAGCCCACGACGTCGAGGCCGCCCGCGCAGCGTGGCTCGAGCTCGCGCCGTCGTTTCGCTCGCTGGTCGACGACCGCGGCCTCGGCGAGAAGCTCGGACTCAACTCGCTGCCGTCGAGCTACGTGCTCGATGCTCACGGCGTGATTCGCCACCTGCACCTCGGCTACGTCGACGCCGACGTCGTCAAAGCCGAGGTCGACGCCTTGCTTGCGGAGCCCCAATGAAGCGCCTCTTGTCGTTGACCCTGTTGGCTCCGCTGTTGGCCCAGCTCGCCGCGTGCCCCGCCGCCGTCGAGGAGGGACCCGCAGAGGCGGGCGGTCCAGCGCTGTTGTTCGCGCCCCTGCCCGACGCCTTTCGCTTGCCCGACGACGACCTCGACCCGGCCGCTGACGGCCTGCAGGTCGACGTCACCTTGAAGCTCGAGAACGCCGACGACGCCACCGACGGCGCCATCGACAGCGTCACCGTCGTCTCTGCCGGCGGCTTCAGCGTCGACGCCGCCTTCGACGGCGACAGCGCCGTCGCCCGCGTCGTGCTCGACGTCGCTGGCTTCCCCGGCGGCGCCGACAACGTCGTCAGCGCCACCGCCGCCGACCTCGTCGCCGAACGCAGCATCATCGGGCTCGACCTGCGCGAGCCGCCGCCGCCGGTGCCGCCGTC
>JANNAY010000307.1:0-6161 GCA_031384945.1 Deltaproteobacteria bacterium | reverse complement strand
CGGGCGTATTATACAGTTTGGTGAGGTGAAACGGCAGCCGCTTCTCAATCGCGTCGACGACGATGCCAGCGCAGCCGTTGCCGGCGTTGGCCACCAACTTCAGCGGCTTCAACGTCTTTTGGTCGACGTATCCCAGCAGGTGTTCGATGTACGGACCCATGATGGCCCGCTCTTCGAATTTGCCGGTGACGACGGCGCGTTCGAAGCCTTTTTCGGCGAGGGCTTCGATGTCGCGCAGGCCGCTGTCGCCGCTGATGGGACGCGCGCCCTTCGTGACCAGCTTCATGCCGTTGTAGCCGGCGGGGTTGTGGCTGGCGGTGACCATCACGCCGCCGTCGACCCCCTCTGCTTCGAGGTGAAAGGCCGCGAAGTAGACCATCTCGGTGCCGCAGAGGCCGATGTCGATGACGTCGACAGAGGCCTCGCGGAAGCCTTCGATGAGCGCGGCGCTGATGGACGGCGACGACAGCCGCATGTCGCGGCCGACGACGACGCGTCGGGGGGCGAAGCGCTGTGCGAACGCCCGACCGATGTTGCGCGCGAGGTCTTCAGACAGCTCTTCGGGGACCTTGCCGCGGATGTCGTAGGCCTTGAACGACGCGAGGGTCATTTCGTCTTGAAGAGGTTCGAGAAGGTCGCGACGAAGCCGTCGGGGTTCTCTTTGCCCGCCAGCGTCTCGAGCTCGCCGTCGTCGAGGGCGACGACGCCGCAGCGGAAGCACTTGTCGACTTCGACGCCGCGCCACTTCACGGTCTCGAGGCCGTAGCCGCACTTCGGGCACTTCATGAAGTGCAGCTTCTTCTCGGCTTCGGCCGAGGCTTTGTCGCCGTGCTTCAGCTTCTCTTGGTGAAGCTTGTGCAGCTTTTCGGCTTCTTCACGGGCGAAAAATTCATCTTCGTTGCGGCTGGGCTTGTCGGTCATGGATCCATCACTCCAAATGCATTTCAAACAAGGACAGGGCGTTCTTTGAGCGGGGCCGCCGTCTTGGCGGCGACCTCGGCGAAGCTGTGGCCTTCGGCGAGCTCGACGACGTCAAATTCGCCGCCGGTTTTGTTGACGGCGAAGACGCCCAGCTCGGTGATCACGAGGTCGACGCAGGCGAGGCCTGTGATCGGCAGCGTACATTTGGGAACGAGCTTTTTGCCGCCGCTCTTGTCGGTGTGGGTCATCAGGCAGATGACTTTCTTGGCACCTGACACGAGATCCATCGCGCCGCCCATGCCGGTGACTTTTTCGCCGGGCACCTGCCAGTTGGCGAGGTCGCCGTTGCTGGCGACTTCCATCGCGCCGAGCATGGCGACGTCGACGTGGCCGCCGCGGATCATGGCGAAGCTCTGCGCCGAGTCGAAGGTCGAGCCGCCGCTGACGACGGTGACGGTCTGCGTGCCGGCGTTGATGACCTGGGGGTCTTCTTCGCCGTCGATGGGAAACGGGCCCATGCCGAGCAGGCCGTTCTCGCTGTGCAGCATCACCGAGCCGTCGTGCACGCGCTCGCCGAGGTGGTTGGCCACCAACGTCGGAATGCCGATGCCAAGGTTCACGATCATGCCGTCGTCGACGAACGACGCCGCTTTTCTCGCCATCTGATCGCGGTCCCAAGCCATGAGGCACGCATAGCAGGCGCCAGCGACGTCGTCGACGACGCCCAGCCTCTGCCCGGATCGCGTCGCTCAGCCGCCGGCGAGCGAGACCAGCAGCTCCGACGCCGTCGGATCGACCTGCACGCGGCCACCGAGATCGAACGGCTCGTCGCCGAGCACCAGGCCTGCGGCGTCGAGGCCGGCGATGCCGCCGTCTTCGTATTCAACAGTGGTGACGTCGTCGTCGCGCGGGGAGGCGCCGTCGCTGTGCAGGCGCACCTCGTCGACGCGGCCGGCGGCGTCGTAGTGGTAGAGCTGATCGACGAGACCGTTGGTGCCCTTTACGACGCGGCCGTCGGCATCATAGCTGTATCGTCGTTCATTGAATCCATTGAACAACACCGATGATAGATAATCAACGCGGTAGCGATAGGTGGCGCGGTCTTGAAAGTCGCCGTCGCCTGAGAAGCTCACGCGCACGCGGCAGACGACGTCGTCGACGTAGTCAAAGGCGCGCTCGGTGATCTCGTCGAACCCGTCGCGCGGCACCGTCTCGCGTATGAGCTCGAGGCGATTGACACCGTAGACGTAGCGCTCGGTGATGTTGCCCGGGTAGTCGATCGCGGTCGGGTGGCCGAGGTCGTCGACGTCGACGCGCGTCGAACGCAGCAGCTCGTCGCCCGTCGACGGGTCTGAAAAGACCAGCTCGCTCAACTTTTGATCGGCGTCGTGGCGCAGCTCGATGCGAGAGTGAATCACGACGGTGTTGCCATCTAAATCGTTCGTCGGTCGCTGACATTCGATCGCGGTCAACAAGAAGGCGGCGGGGTCGACGAGGCTGGCGTCGCCGTACGAGAAGTCGCAGACGGTGGCGAAGTCGGTGCCGGCGTTCACGACGACGCGACGCGGTCGCGCCGGCGTTTTTGCCCGCTGGGGCAGCGCGAGCGCGCCCGCCGCGCAGTCGCAGCCGCAGTCTTCGGCGTCTTCGGCGTCTTCGGCGTCTTCGGCGTCTTCGTCGTCTTCGGCGTCTTCGTCGTTTTCGTCGTCTGCAGCAGCGTCGACGCCGGGCCGGACGCAGCCAAAGGCAGCAACAGCAGCAACGACGGCCACGAGCGAGAGCAGGCGCTTCATGGTCAGATGTACGCCGTAGGAGCATGTGGGTTCAGGTGGTCGTCTTGACGCGGCTCACCCCATCGCGGCGACGACGGCGCCCACGGCGGCCCTGACGACGCCGAGGGCGGCCGCGGCGGCTTCATCGTCGAGGGCGCGGGTGCCGATGGCGTCGAGGATCTGCCGCTCGGCGGGCTCTGCCTTGACGGTGCAGCCAAACAAGCACGACGGGATCGAGCGCTCGAGAGCTTCGTCGCCGTCGAAGAAGAAGCCGCCGAAGCGCCGCGGGTCGGCGTCGACGAAGGGCCACGCCTCCAACAGCAACACCCACAAGTCGGCGAGCGCGTCGCGGGCGGCTTCGACGTCGCTGTCGACGAAGGCGCCGCCGCGTTCGTCGTCGATGACGCGGGCGACGGCTTTGACGAGGCCGGCGTCGGTGACGACGCGTCCGTAGAGCGGACCGCGGGCCGTCTGCGCCAGCGCCACCTCGCGATCCCGCAGCCAGTCGTGTGAGGCGCAGAAGTGTCCGGCGCAGACCTCTTTTGGGTAGACGGCCAGGTCGCGCAGGTCTTTTCCCTGCGGGTGTCTCGTGGGGTGCAACAGGCATCCCACCCGATCGCTCGCGGTGCCCTCTTGCTCCAGGGCGACGAGGCCGGCGAAGGGGCAGACCTTGACGGCGGCGAAGAGCAGCGCCGGCTTCTCTTCGGCCAGCAACCGGTCGCGGGCGTCGGCGAGGGCGGCTTCGTCAGGCCACGCCGCGGTGACGGCGCGGGTGCGACGCAACAGGCGTTCACGCGTGGCGGCAGGGCTGCGGTCGACGAAGTTGTAGACGCCGCAGCAGGCGCCGCACGAGCCGTGGTCGGCCTGGCAAAGGATGCGCAGCGGCGCCGTCGACGAGAGGCGGGAGTCGGCCACGCAGGCACCGTCGTGCGCTGCCGAAGCGGACGCAACCTGTCCCGCACAGCGGGGTCGGCTGTGGCCTTGCTAAACACGTTGGTCGATGACCGTGCGCCTCGCCCAGCCGGAGATCTTCGGTCGCTTCATTCTGGTGGCCGCCGCTGGCGACCACGGCGGGGCCGCACCCCAGACCTTTCGTGCCCTCGACCTCGACCGAGAGCTGCGGCCCGTGGTCGCCGTCACGCGGTTGCCCATCTTCGGCAGCTTCGACAGAAAAGAGCGCATCGCCTTCGTCGCCGCCGCCGAGCAACACGCCCGCAGCACCGACGAAGCCGTCGCCGCCTACATCGACCACGGCGAAGCCGACGGCGTCGCCTGGCGCGCCGCTGAGTGGGTGACGGGCGTCTCGGTCGCGCAGCTGCTGCGTGCGGCGGCGGCGACGACGCGCGAGCTGCCGCCGTCGTTCACGACGTCGGTGGCCTACATCCTCGGCTCGGCGCTGCTCGACGCCGAGAGCAAGCGCAGCGACAACATCCTCGTCTCGCTGCAGCCGCGTCCGAGCCGCGTCATTTTGCACTTCGATGGACGCGTCTCGGTGCTCGGTCCGACGCTGCGCCTGACGCGCCCCGGCGCCGACGAAGCCCGCTACGTCAGCGACGACGGCGAGCACGTCGACGCCGCCCACCTCGCCCGCTTCTTCTTCGAGGTCTGCACCGGTCTGCACTGGGGCGAGCCCCTCGACAGCCGCGGTCCACGCGGGCGCCTGCCCGCCGAGCTCTTGCGCCTCTCGCGCCTCGCCGCCGCGGGCGAGACGCCGCTGCGCGACTATGTGCTGCAGATTCAAGCGTTGATGCACGCCGCCGGCGGTGGCCACTACAGCCACATCGCCGAGACCGTGCGCGCGCTCTTGCCAGAGGCCCAACCCGACCACGACAAGCAGATCGAGAAAGACCTCGCGCTCGCGCGCCGCCTGCGCCTGCGTCGTCGTCCGCGCGGCGCCCACAACGAAGATCGCGTGACGCGCAACCTGCGCATCCGCCCCGCCTCGCAAGAAGGACCGGCGATCCTCGAGGTCGACACCGAGGTGCCGCAAGAGATGGTGCTCGTCTCGGGCGGCCGCTTTCTCTTCACCGGACACGACGAAGCACCCGCCTACGTCGACGTCAAACCCTTCCTCGTTGACCGCCACCCGGTGACCTGCGGCGAGTACGCAAAGTTCTGCATGGAGACGCAGCGAACCCCGCCGCTCTACTGGCCGCAGCCCGTGCAGGTCTTCCCGGATCCGCAAAATCTGACCGAGCTCTTGCGCGACGCCCCCGTCGTTGAAGTCACCCGCAAAGACGCCGAAGCCTTCGCCGCCTGGGCTGGCAAGCGCCTGCCCAGCGAGGTCGAATGGGAGCTCGCGGCCCGCGGCTTCGACGGGCGCATGTGGCCCTACGGCAACGAGTTCGACGAGAAGAAGTCAGGCAGCGATTGGCGCGAGCCGTGGAAAGAGCGCGAGCTGCCGCCGGTCACCCAGCTCGAGCCCGAGACGGCCTCGCCCTTCGGCGTCACCGGCCTCGGCTGCGCGTGGGAGTGGACGTCGACACCAGCAGGCGAGCTCGCCTCTGACCGCTACGTCGTCAGAGGCGGCGCCTGGCGCGATCGCGTCGAGCCGCCGACGCTGATCAACCGCTCTTACGAAGACTCAGCCGCCGCCGACGTGATGTTTCGCTGCGCGCGCGATGTTGAGTCTCTCGACTGAGCGTTCAGACGTTCACTTGATACCGGGCACCGGGGCATCGCACGTTCCAGGCATGCGCTGGGCGTTGATGCCGGCGACGGGCGTGTAGCTGAACTTCTTGGCGTCGGTGCCCTTGTTGAACTCGAGGTTCGAGAACATGAACTGGTTCACGTTGCCGGCGGGGTCGACGACGACGCTCTGCTTCACGCGGTGACTCGTCGGGTCGACCACGAGAATCAGCCGGGCGAAGATCGAGTTGTTCTCTTTGGGCAGCAGCAGCAGGTGCTGATCGGTCTTCTCGCCGAAGACACCATCGAACCAAGAAATATTGAACTGCTCGCGCAGCTTGCCTTCACCCCACAAGAAAGCCACCGATGCCGTCAGCCCGTCTTGCTGGAAGCAGGCGTTGACGAAGGCGACCTTGTCTTGCGGCTGCACGATCCACAGGCTCTTGCCGTCGACGATGAACGACTTGTCTTCGCCCTTGCCGCCCTTTTGATCAGGCGCGGCGGCGTAGTCCCAGCGCATGCGGCCCGGCTTCTCGAAGGTCACCGTTCCTGACGTCTCGGTCGTGCGGCGCAGCATCGTGTACGTGAACTTCTGCTTGAACTTGCCCTTGAAGTCTTTGGTGCCTTCGTAGGTCTTCTGCACGGCGTCGACGACAGCATCGAGCTTCGGGTCAGCAGCAGTCGCCGCGGGCGTCGTCGCAGCGGGCGTCGTCGCGGCGGGCGGCGTCGCAGGCGTCGCAGCGAGCGTCGTCGCAGCGGGCGTCGTCGCAGCGGGCGTCGTCGGCTTTGCAGCAGCGGATGGCGGTGTCGCAGGCGGCGCAGCGGGCGAGGCGAGCGGGCCCA
>JANNAY010000302.1:0-2851 GCA_031384945.1 Deltaproteobacteria bacterium | reverse complement strand
GTCGCGGCCGTCATCGTTGGGTTGGCCACCCGTTTGTTTCGAGCCCTCCCAGGTCGCGCGGCCTGACGAGGTCAAAGTCTCGCTGGATCGGTGGACGAGGGAAGGGTCGGCGCGCCGCGAGGCGTGGGTCCGACAAAGGTGACGCCGTGCGGACGGCGTCACCTGGTGGTGGACGTCAGGATCGTTGGAGCCCGCGCTCCGGCGTTCTGGCGACGTGCGGCGGGGGGAGGGCGCGCGTCGACACCGATTCATGGGAGGGCCAGCGCAAGCTGCGACCTGGGGAGGCGTCGCCTGCCCTGCGTGAGCTGCGCCTCGTCGACGTCAGCGGCGACGGCGCAGCAGCAACAACAACGTCGCTGCCAGCGGCAACGACGACGACGAGGCGCAGCCGCCTTCGCAGCCCGTCCACGCCGTCGCCTGCGTCGTGTCGCTGACGTTGCCGGCGAAGTCGAAGACGCGGACGTCGTAGGCGACCGCGCCGCCTTGCTTCTCAACGAACGACGTTCCGCCCGATGACGATTTCAATGGAGCGTCGAGGCGGCCGACGACGTCGAAGAAGGCGGCGTCGTCTTCGCTGTCGACGGTGACGGTGACGAAGTCGGTGGGCCAAATTGCGCCGCAGTTCTCGCAAGACAGCGGGTTGTACAGCGACCCTTTCGTCGCCGACGACGCCGTCACCGTCGGCGCCGCGGGCGCTTCGTCGTCGACGACATCTTCGACGTCGAAGTTGACGACGAGGCCGTCGTCCCCGCGCGTCAGCGTCCACGCCCCTTCGCTCAAGATCGTCGGCGCGAGCGCGTGCGTCGACGGCGTCACGATGCTGAGGTTGGTCGACGCCTGTAGCTCTTCTTCTTGCCCCTCGGGTCCGCGCAGCACGAACGAGGCGGGCGCGCCCGCGCAGCGCAGCTCGGCGTTCAGCGGCACCGTGCGGCCGGCGAACGGAAAGACGTCGACTTGGGGCGGGTTGAAACAATCCCCAGCGACGACAGCGGCGATGATGACAGCGACGATCAACGGCGCCTCCGCAGCAAGAGCAACAGCGTCGCCGCCAGGGGCAACGACGATGACGACGCGCAGCCGCCCTCACAGCCCGACCAAGCCGACACCGTGACGACGTCGCTCTCGTTGCCGGCGAAGTCGACGCCAACGACGTCGTAGGCGACGGTGCCGCCGCGGCCTTCTTGGATGGACACTGCCATCTGCCCGTTCGGCAACCGCCGGCTGGTGCGCCCGCCGTCGACGACGAAGAAGGCGAGGTCGTCGCGGTCGTCGGCGAAGATGTCGACGACGTCGGTGGGCCACACCTGCTCGCAGTCGCTGTTGCCCAGCAGCGCGCCGCCGGTGTGCTGCCGGGCGCGGGCGTCGACCACGTCGGGGTCGCCTTCGCTGATGACGTCGTCGACGGTGAATTCGACGCGCCGTTCGCCGGCCACGATCGCATACGCGCCAGGCTCGAGCAGGTCGTCGAGCACGACGACGCGGCCGAAGGCATCGGTGCCAACAAAGACGTCGACGGTGGAGCCATCGGGACGTTCCAGCGGCAACGTCTCGCGCGCGTCGGCGGCAAAGATGCGCAGCGACGCGTTGCGGGGCACGGCCCGGCCCTCGAACGCGTACTCGCCGGTTTGGAAATCAGGAATGGCGAACAAGCACGCCAGCGCCGACGACGACGCCAGCAACACAGCGACCACGACGAACGACTTCCCCATGCCCGAAACCGTAGCCGACTACGTCGACAGCGGCCCCTCGGTCTTCGGCAAGATCCGCAGGACCTCGCTCGGCACCGTCAGTCCTTCAGCCAGCAAGAACGTCGCGTAGCGCGCGAGGTTCACATAGCTGCCGTCCGCCGACGCCGACGTCCGAATCTCATGCGCCGGCGCGCCCTTCGAGATTTGCTCTTTCACCGACGGCGACACGAGCAGCAGCTCGTAGACGCCAGCGCGGCCCTTGAAGCCCTCGCCGCGGCACTGGCCGCAGCCGGCGCCTTTGTAGAACTTGGTGTTCTTGTCGAGGTTCACGCCAGCACGGGCGAGGTTCTGCACGACGAGATCGCCGAAGTTCGACTCGACGCGGCAGGCCGGACAAATGCGCCGCACGAGCCGCTGGTTGATCACGCCGAGCAGGGCGTCGGCGACGAGGTAATTTTCAACCTCCATCGCCCGCAGTCTTTGAATGGCACTGATGGCGTCGTTGGTGTGAAACGAAGAGATGACAAGGTGACCCGTCAAGGCAGCCGAGCAGGCGAGCTTCGCGGTGTCGCTGTCGCGGGTCTCACCGACGAGGATGATGTTCGGATCCTGCCGCAAGAACGTGCGCATCACATCGGGAAACCCGAGATGGATGGCCTCATTCGTTTGCACCTGGGTGATGCCCTCCATCGTGTACTCAATCGGATCCTCAATGGTCGCGATCGAGAGCTCGGGCGAGCGACGCTCGGCGAGCGACGCGTAGAGCGTCGTCGACTTGCCCGAGCCGGTCGGACCGGTGACCAGCACCAACCCGTTGGGCCGATAGAAGAGATTGCGGATCGCCGTGCAGACCTTGTCGGCGAGGATCAGCGAGCTGAGGTCGGCCTGCAGCGACGACGGATCCAAAATGCGCATGACGACTTTCTCGCCATATTTCGTATTCACGGTCGCCAGGCGCAGGTCGTAGTTCTTGGTGTTCAGCTTCAAGCTGATGCGGCCGTCCTGCGGCATGCGCCGTTCGGCGATGTCGACGCTGGCGAGCACCTTGAGGCGCGAGACGATGGCGGTGTGCGCGTTGATCGGAATTTCACCGGGACGCATCACCAACCGTCCATCAATCCGGTAGCGAATCATCAGAAAATTGCGCTCGGGCTCGATGTGGA
>JANNAY010000266.1:0-1736 GCA_031384945.1 Deltaproteobacteria bacterium | reverse complement strand
ACTGCGGCGCGAACCAGCCGCCGGCGTCGAGCAAGCGCAGCGGTCCGAAGTCGAGCTGCTTCACCTTGCGGTCGTCGCCGTCGTCGGTGGTGCGTCCGGTGGTCTTGTCGTGCAGCACGACGAGCACGCCGTCTTGCGTCGTCTTGACGTCGAGTTCGACGCCGTCGGCGCCGTGGTCCATCGCCCAGCGAAAGGCCGGCAACGTGTTCTCGGGCGCGCCGGTGCGCGTGCCGCGGTGTCCGAGAATCAACGGCGGCTCGCACGACTGCCACTGCTCGAGCACCGACTCGTCGGCGAGCTCGCAACCGCTGACCGCGCCGACAGCGCACACGACGACGATGGCGCAGCCGAAGCCACGCAGAGACCGATGTTGCATGACGACGAGCAATGCAGCCCGCGGGCCGACGACGGCGCCGCGGCCGGCTGCGGCGACGACGACGCGACGACGAAGGCCGCTGTGTCAGCTCTGCCACGCACGGGGCGCGGGCGCTGTAGCTTCGCGGCCGATGTCGGTGCCGCTCTTCTCTTCTTCTTCTGTTGCGTCGCGCCGCGCGTGCACGCGCTTGTTCTTCGACGTCGACGACACGCTGACGCACCGCGGGCGCCTGCCCGAGGTCGCCGTGCGCGCGCTCTACCGGGCCAAAGAAGCCGGGCTCTTGCTCTGCGCGGTCACCGGCCGCTCGTTCGCCTGGGGCGAGATGTTGGTGCGGCTGTTTCCCCTCGACGCCGTCGTCGCTGAGACCGGCGCTTGTGCGTTGTGGTGGGAGGGTGCGCACCTCAAGGGGATGTTTCACGAAGACGACGCCGGCGAACGCGAGCGCTTGAGCGCGTTGCGCGCCGCGGCGACGCGCGAGGTGCTGTTGCGGGTGAAGAGCGCGCGCCTCGCCAAAGACAACGTCGGACGCATCAGCGACACCGCCTTTGACCTCGTCGAAGAGGGCGACGCCGTCAGCGCCTTTGACGCCGCCGCCATCCGCGACATCTTGACCGCCGCCGGACTCGCGCTGGCGCAGTCGTCGGTGCACATCAACGCGTTCGCCTTTGGCAAGGCCGGCGCCTTTGACAAAGCGACCATGGTCGATCGCCTGTTGCAGCAGACGTCGTCGACGACGCTGGCGCAGGCGGCGGCGACGCTCTGTTATGTCGGCGATTCGACCAACGACGGTCCGCTGTTCGCCGCGTGCGGGCTCTCGGTCGGCGTGGCGAATGTGAGCAAGCATTTGTCGCTGCTGCGCGAGCGCCAGCAAGAGCCGCGCTTCGTCGTCGATGCCGAAGGCGGCCACGGCTTCGCCGAGGTCGTCGACGCGCTGCTCGAAGCGCGGGCGCAGGCCGGCTGATGGGCGGCCCGTCGTACACATCGATCCCCGGCAGCGATCGCCTGCGCACGAAGAAGCGCGGCGCCTCGCAAGCCGCTGTCGTCGAAGGCGCCGACCGCGCCAGCGTCGCCCGCGTCGACGTCGACGTGGGCGGCGCCGTCGTCTCCGTCGGCCGCGTCGTCGTCGCCGGCCGATCCGTTCCGTTGCTGCTCGACGTCGTCGATCGCTTGTTTCCGCTGCTCGAAGCCGAAGAGCTCGCCGTCTTTGTTCATCTCTATCGATTGGCGCTCGCCAACGAGAAAGACGTCTGCCGCGTCTCGCGCGCCGAGCTCACCCGCCGCACCCGCCTGGCCGACCGGCGCCTCGGCCGCGCCATCGCCGGCCTCGTCGACAAAGCCGCCGTCGTCCTCGTCGACCGCG
>JANNAY010000228.1:0-2789 GCA_031384945.1 Deltaproteobacteria bacterium | reverse complement strand
GACGGCGGCGACGAGGGCCAGCGCCCACAGCGGTTTGCCGATGATGAAGTGCAAGAAGCCGTAACCAAACGAGAGGTCGAACGTCGTCGGCACGACCAAGAGCGCCAACAGTGGCGCGCGACCGAAGCGGCGCAGCAGCAGCGCGATGCTCAAGGGCCAGGCGACGACGCCGACGCCGACGAGCAGCTTGGCTGCCAGCAGTCCGTCGAACAGCGAGAGCAGTGGCGCCAGCAGCAGCGTCGGCAGCGCGTTCGGCCACGGTTGTCCGTGCAGCACATAGAGGGCGCTGACGTCGACGTCGCCGCGCCACAGCGCCCGGATTTGCGCGGCGGTTTCGACATGCGCCGGCAGGTCTTGCGCGATGGGAAAGCGCGCCAGCCACAGCGGCAGCGTCGTCAGCAGCGCCACCACGCCGACAACGACGACGTCGCGCCGATCTCGTCGTGCGTCGTTTTCGCCGCCCGCGTCGCTCATCGCACCCGCCACAACAGCGCGTGGCCGACGTCGATGGCGTCGCCGACCGCGTCTTTCGGTGCTGGCGTGCCGAGCGGTGTCAGCGCGTAGCGACGACGGGGCGCGCGGTTGTCGAAGTGCAGCGGCACGTTGGCCGCGCGCGTGGCGAAGATGTGCCAGTCGTAGAGCGACGAGCGCACCTTGCGGAAGGTCAGCGACACGGGCTCTGTCTGCGGCAGTCCGGCGGCGGTGGCGTCGTCGACGATGACGGCCGTCGCCTTGCGGTGCACCTCGAGCCCGATCTTGCCGTCGACGTTTTGGCTCACGCTCCACGTCGCTTCGATTCCTCCTGTGCAGAGGATGGCGACGACGATTGCTGCGACGGTGTTGCGCTTGGTGCCCTTGAAGAAGCAGGCCCAGGCGACCGCGACGAAGACGAAGACGCAGGTGACGTAGTGGCCGAAGACCTGCTTGGCGGCCACTCCCATCAGCGCCGTGTTGGCCAGCGTGGCGACGACGAGGGCTGCGGCGAATGCTGGAGCTGCAGAGATCTCAGAGGTCACAGAGGGAGAGGGAGAGGCAGAAGCAAAAGCAGAGGGAAAGAGAGAGGCAGAAGCAGAAGCAGAGGGAGAGAGAGAGAGAGAGGCAGAAGCAGAAGCAGAGAGAGAGAGAGAGGGAGAGAAGAATCTGGGGGACAGGGAAGGGACAGAGTTGCGAAACAGGCGAAAAAGGCCGACGAGCGCGACGACGATGGAGACCGCGAGGGCTGCGAAGCGCAGCGGGTGAAACGGACGCGGGGCGCTGCCGTCGACGAGGGCGCGCAGGCCCTTCCACTCGTCGGGGCCGCCCCAGTAGCCGGTGAGCTCGTGGTAGCTGACGTCGAAGGTCAAAAAGCGAAAGACATAGACGGGCACCCAGACGAAGCCCCACGGATGTCGTTCACCACCCTTTTGTCCCACGGTCTCGGCGAAGATGTTCTGTGTGTTGGAAAAGCCGGTCGACAGCTCGTGGCCGAGGAGCGGCAGATAGAGAAGAAGCGCGAGGGCGAGCCCTATCAGCACTGAGCGTTTCGGCAGGCGCAGCGCCGATTTTCCCAACAAGACCAGCAGACCCGCCCAGGCCACCGGGGCCGCCATGTGAAACTGCGGCATCACCGCGAGCAGCGGAAAGAGCGCGATGCCCCACCGCGAGGTCGGGTTCTCGCGCAAGCGCAGCACTGCCAAAAACGCCAACGTGACGACGAGCGGCAACACATTCGGGTTCCACGTGCGGTCGGCGTACAGGGCGCTCCACGGGGCGCAGGCTGTGACGAGGCCCGCGCAAAAGGCGGCGCGCTCGCCGAAGATGCGGCGCAACGATTGCCAGAAGACGACGACGGTGACGGCGCCGAGCACCTCGACAAAGGCGTATTGCGCCTCGGGGGCCCGCCAGACGAGCAGCGGCAGCGCCATCACGTAGAGAAACGCCGGACCGGGCAGCCGCGCCGCGCCATCGGTGATCTGCGTGCCGAGCAGGGGAAAGGACTTCGCCTCGACGATGTCCATGCCGATGCCAAAGAAGAGCGCCTCGTCGCCGCCGAAGCGGGCGGTGTGCAACATCGCCAGCCGCACGATGGCCGCGACGACAAAGACGATGGCGCCGGCGAACACGTCACGGCGACCGGCACGTTGCGAACCACCCCGCTCGTCGATGTGAACCGTCCGCTCCGTCATTTCGCCAACACCCGAAACACCGCGAAGCCCGCCGGATTGTCGTTTTGCAATTCGGCGAAACGAGCGGCGTCGCGCAGCTCGGGCCTCACTTTGTCACTTCGGCACACCACGAATTGAGCCTGCAGAGCGGCGAGGCTGTCGTCGTCGAGCTCTGACCGGGCGCGCTTCCAGGCGAGGGTGAGCCGCTCGGTCTGGCCGCGATCGAGCAAGAGGGCGGCGGTGTCGCGCGACGACTTCCAATCGGTGCCGGGGGTGAGAAAGCCGGCCTTGCCGAGCGCGATGCCCGGCGCGAAGACGCGGGCGTCGCCGGGGATGTGGTCGCCCCAGGCGTCAAGAAAGCTGGCGACGTCGTCGCCTTCGCGGTAGGCGGGCCAGCGCAGCGGGGCGCCGGCGCCGTTCAGCACGCCGTGGCGCGCCAGCCAAAACGCCCCGGACCAGCAGCTGGCGACGACGACGACGACCGCGACGGCGCGGGGCAGGCGCGCCAGCCACGACGCCAACAAGAAGTGGGCGAAGAAGGCCGAGATGCCAAAGAACTTCACGATGTCCCACGAGCGGGAATAGTGAACGACATTGCCGACGACGAAGCCGACGCTGCCGACGACGGCGATGGCGATGGCGATG
>JANNAY010000213.1:0-1843 GCA_031384945.1 Deltaproteobacteria bacterium | reverse complement strand
GCGGCGGGGCGGCGGCGGCCTCGAAGGCGGCGGCGCTGACCGGCGTCGGCCCGGGCACTTCGACCTTCGGCGGCGGCGGCGGCAGGGCGTCGACGGCGGCCTTGACGGTTTCGGGTTTGGGCATGTCGGCGGGCTTGTCGTCGCTGCAGGCGACGAGGCCGGCGCCAAGACTGAGGGCGGCGGCGACGAGAACGAGGGTGCGGATCATGGGGACCTCCTGCGCGGCACCCTAGGGAGAAACGCCCGAGACGCCAAGTTGTGGCCTTGCCGACGTCGACGACATTGGTGACCCTCTCGACATGAACGCACCGCAACAGCCACAGCTGTGGAACCTCGGCAGCGCGCGCAGAAAGAACGTCGCCCGCGTCATCGACGCCTGGTACGTCGCCTGCGCCTCCGCCGCCCTCGGCACGAAGAAGCCGCTGGCGGCGCAGATCCTCGGCGTGCCGCTGGCGCTGTGGCGCACGTCGTCAGGGGCGCCGGCAGCGGTGCTCGATCGCTGCCCGCACAGAAACGTGCCGCTCTCGATGGGACGCGTCGAACAAGGCGAGCTCGAGTGCCGCTACCACGGCTGGCGCTTCGACGGCTGCGGCGCGCTGACGACGGTGCCGGGGCTGCCCATCGTCAACGACGTCAAGCTGCCGTCGACGCAGCCGGGCCGCTGCGCCGACGCCTTTCGCGTCGTCGAAGAAGACGGCTTCGTCTGGGTCTGGCTGTCGCCGAACGATCCGGCGACGACGTTGTTTCCCCGTCCGTTTCGCCTGACCCAGCTCGACGGCGAGGGCTACACGCACGTGCGCCAGACCCTGCGCGTCGAGGGCACGCTGCACTCGACGCTCGAGAACATCCTCGACGTGCCGCACACAGCGTTTCTGCACGGCGGCCTGTTTCGCACCGCCCAAAAAGAGCACGAGATCGAAGCCATCGTGCAGCGGCGCAAAGACGGCGTCGAAGCCGAATTCGTCGGCGAGCCGCGGCCCGCGGGCCTCGTCGGCCGCGTGCTCTCGCCGTCGGGCGGCCTCATGCGCCACTGGGACCGCTTCTTTCTGCCCTCGGTGGCCCAGGTCGAGTACCGCCTCGGCGACGAGAACCACGTGATGGTGACGACGGTGTGCACGCCGGTGAGCGAGACCGTCACCGACATGCACGCGGTGGCGTCGTTGAAGACGCGCTTGCCCATCGGCCCCATCGCCGCCGCCGCTGCACCCATCGCCTGGCGCATCCTCACGCAAGACAAAGAAATTCTTCGGGCGCAGACGGCGGTCGTCGATCGCTTCGGCACCGAGAAGTTCACCTCGACGTCGATCGACCTGCTCGGTCCGTACATCTTGCACCTGCTGAAGAAAGCCGAAGCCGGCGCCCTCGACGAAGCCATCGTCAGAGAAGAGCGCACGCGCTTGCGGGTTTGATCCCTGATTGCCGCCTGTGTCGACGACGTCGCGCGGGGCGTTTCTTGCTGCGGGCGTGTTGGGCGACGTCCACCTCAACGGTCGCGTCCATCGACGACGCCGTGTTGGGCGATGAATTCGCCATCGACGCGTCCGGCGACGGCCGCGCACGCTGTACGAGCACAGCGGGCTGGGCTGCGGCTAGGCTCGTGACGTGAACGTCTGCGACCGATGCGGCGATTGCTTCGACGACGGCTTCGACTTCTGCGCCGCCTGCGGCGAAGCCCTGCGCCAGCCGTTCACCGGGTCGCGCATCTTGTCGGGGCGCTACCGGCTCGAGAAAAAGCTCGCTGAAGGCGCGATGGGCATGGTCTTCGAAGGCGTGCACCTGGCCGTCGGCAGCCGCGTCGCCGTGAAGGTCATGCAGCCGCAGCAGCGCGATGTGCAGGTGGCGG
>JANNAY010000184.1:0-2853 GCA_031384945.1 Deltaproteobacteria bacterium | reverse complement strand
GCTGCAGCTTCGAGCGCCCAGTCGCAGTTTCGATGACGTCACGGGTGTCGACTTCCCCCCGGTTTCGGGGGGTTAGGGGGGTTTTCAGGCTTCGAGATGTGCAGAAACATCAGCCCATGGGCAGGGGGCGCCACATTCATGAGGCCCGCCGCGGTGACTGATGCGCAGAAACATCCGCCGGGCGATCACGGGTTGATGGGCGGGGGCTCGACGGGCCGGACGTCGCGGCAGGTGCGTCCCGACGACGGCGTGCAGTTGTCGCCGATGTAACACCCGCCGTTGATGCACTGGATGATCGCTTCGCAGTCGTCGGTGGTGAAGCAGTCGTGGCCCGAGAGCTGGCAGCTGCCGCGTCCCGTCGTCGCGTTGATGTTGCGGCAGCTGTCGCCGAGAGCGCAGTCGCTGGCGCGGGTGCACGAGCAGGTGCCGCGCGAGGCGCCTTCGCGGAACCTGCACTCTTGAACCACGCAGATATCGCCGTCACCACATTCACTGTCGGTCGAGCACGCGCGCGCTTGATCAATCTGACAGTTGCCGACTTCGGCGCGGGCGCAGTCACCGCCAGGAAAGCCGATGGGGCAGTCGCTGTCGACGCGGCAGCGGTCGCCGTTTCGGCTGCAGACGCCGACGTCGGCTCCGTCGTCGACGACGCAGACCTCGGCGTCGCAGATGGGCGCCGCGGGCGGCAAGATGATCACCGGGCGGCAGAAGTAGCCGTTGGGGCAGTCTTCGCCGCCGTTGCAGTCGACGCCGCAGAAAGATCCGCCGTTCACCAGGTCGAGAAGGCAGAAGTTTCCTGGCTCTCCACAATCATCTGATTGGATGCCGCCTGCGCAGCCGCTGCAGTACGGGCCGCGGTTGTCGTCGGCACAGGTGCCGTCGGACGAGCACAGCTGACCGAAGTCGCAGTGGCGGTCGGCGCTGCAGAAGTCGTCGTCGCAGACGCCGATGGGCTGGCCGAGCCCGATGACGCAGGCCTCGCCGAGGCGGCAGTCGCCCTCGTCGCGGCATCCCGGCTCGCAGCGGTGCGTGAGCGTGCCGCAGACCTCTGTGAACGCGCACTGGCTGTCGAGCGTGCAGCAGCGGACCCCTGCGCCCTCACCGCACTCGTGGTCGCCGACGCAGCGGTTGCCGACGACATCGCAGAAGAAGCCGTCGCCGCACTCTTGGTTCGACTGACAGCCCGACTCGGCCTGGCAACGGCCCAGCGCGTTGCACGTCTCGCCGACGCTGCAGCCGCGGTCGTCTTTGCAGAAGCAGAAGCCGCCCTCGACGTTGCAGCCGAGGAAGCCCTCGCCGGCGGGGTCGCAGTCGCCGTCGCCGGCACAGACCGCAGCGGCGCCGTTGCAGCCGTTGCATGAGACGGCGCAGCTGACGACGCCGAGGAGGAGCAGCAGACAGAGCCGCTGCAGCGTCCTCAGGTTGCGTGCTGCGCTCAGGGGTCGAGCCCGGGCCCGTTCACCGGCAAGAGGTCGCGGCAGGTGCGTCCATCTTGCGGCGCGCAGTTCTGGCCGATGAAGCAACCACCATCGATGCACTGGATGATCGCCTGGCAGTCTTCGTCGGTGAAGCAGTCGTGGCCCGAAAGCTCGCAGTGGCCCGTGCGCGGGTCGACGGGCGAGATGTCGAGGCAGCGGTCGCCGAGCGAGCAGTCGGAGTCGCGTGTGCAGGCGCAGTAGCCGAAGCCGTCGCCTTCTCCCAACCGGCACTCTTGGAAGACGCACTCGTCGCCGTCGCCGCACTCGCTGTCGTTGGCACAGGCGCGCAGCTGATCGACCTTGCAGTTGCCGACGTCGCCGCGGGGGCAGTCGCCGGTGGGAAAGCCGATGGGACAGTCTTCGTCTTGCGTGCAGCTGACGTTGCCGTCGGTGGGCGCGCAGTGTCCTGAGTTTTCGCCGTCGGGGATGTCGCAGAATTCGGCGTTACAGAACGGCGCCTGCGGCGGGATGATGATGACGTCGCTCTTCTGGTAGCCGAAGGGGCAGGCCTCGCCGCCGCTGGCATCGACGCCGCAGAATTCGCCGCCGTTGACGGTGTCGGTCAAACAGAAGTTACCGGGCTCGCCGCAGTCGTCAGACGCAACGCCGCCAGTGCAGCCGAAGCAGTACGGACCGCGCGTGTCTTTCAGGCACTCGCCGTCGGAATTACAAATCTCACCGAACTCGCAGAGGTTGTTGCCGCTGCAGACGCCGGCAGCGCAGACGCCCAAGACCTGTCCGAGTCCTTTGACGCAGGCCTCGCCGAGGATGCAGTCGGCGATGTCGCGGCAGCCAGGGACACACTTGCGTTGCAAGGCATCGCAGACGCTGTCGAAGGGGCACTGGCTGTCGAGCACACAGCACGTCTCGCCGGCCCGCGGGCCGCACTCGTTGTTGGCGAGGCACTGGCCTTTGACGACGTCGCAGAAGAGCCCCTCGCGGCACTCGGCGTTCGAGTTGCAGCCCGAGTCGGCCTGGCAGCGGCCGAGCGCGTTGCAGGTCTCGCCGGGGTCGCAGCCGCGGTCGTCGACGCAGAAGCAGAAGCCCTCGTCGACGTTACACTTCAAGAAGCCCTCGCCGGCGGGGTCGCACTGGCTGTCGTCGGCGCATTGCAGCCCCTGCGGCGCGCCGCAGTCGCAGGCGTTGAGGACGCCGAGGACGGCGACGACAACGACGGTGCACCAGCGAAGGCGCGGCGCGAGGTGAGCGTTCATCGCAGGTCCTCGCACAGCAGGCCGTCGGACGGTCCACACGTCTTGCCGATGATGCACGAGCCACGGGGCCCGGGGTTGACACAAGTGGCCTCTGAGAAGCCGCAGTCGCCGTCGTTGATGCACGAGCAGAAGCCGACGTTGCCGTTTTCGCCGCCGCCGTT
>JANNAY010000172.1:0-2172 GCA_031384945.1 Deltaproteobacteria bacterium | reverse complement strand
TCTGACGGCGTCGACGTGGGCGGCGCGTAGAGGCGCCCGCGGCGCAGGTCGCGTCCGTCTTTGGCTCTTGTCGCTGGACCCGTCGCAAGGATGCGTTCGCCGTTCTCATCTTTGGCAGCGACGACGAGCAGCCAGCGCGGGTCTTTGCCGTCGACCTCGAGGATGAAGGTGGCTTCGTCTTTGTCTTTGCGGGCAAACACATAGCGCGGCGCCGACGGTGACGACGTGTCGATGCGCGTGAGGATCGCCGGCTGCAGCTCTTTGCGCAGCAGCCCTTGCACCGCCGGCGGCGTGTCGCGGTCGGCGAGCACGGCGGGCTTGTCGTCGACGACGGCGAAGCGGCCGGGGTCGAAGACGAAGTAGCGCTTGGCGCCGGCGAAGACCTCGACGACGACGGTGTCGCCGACGACGCTCACCTTTTGCACTTTGGCCGGCACCAGCTCCATGGCCGTTGTCTAGCAGCGCGCGGTGGCGAAGCCTCGCCCGTATGCGCGTCTTGCTCGCCTCGCTGCCCCTCATCACTCTGATCGCTGCTTGTCCGCCGTCATCGACGTCAGAAGGCGAAGGCGAAGAAGGCGAGGGCGAAGGCGAGGTCGTCTTCGAAGACATCGACGGCAGCTTCGTCGTCGACGACGTCGGTGGATCCGGCCGAGACGCCACCGTGTTCGTGCCCGACGCCTACGACGGCAGCGCGCCGCTGCCTTTTGTGCTGTTGCTCGGCGGCTATGGCGTCAGCGGCGCGCAGATGACGCAGCTGACGGGCTTCACGTCGATCGCCAACGGCAACGACATGCTGTTCGCCGCCCCCGACGGCACCGTCGACGGCAACGGCTCGCATTTTTGGAACGCGTCGGGCAGCTGCTGCGACTTTGGTCAAACCGGCGTCGACGACAGCGGGTTCTTGCGCGGCGTCATCGACGGCGCCCGCGCGAGAGCCAACGTCGATCCCGCCCGCATCTGGGTGGTCGGACACAGCAACGGCGGCTTCATGGCCCACCGCATGGCCTGCGATCACGCCGACGTCGTCTCTGCCGTCGTCAGCCTCGCTGGCGCCATCGACGCCGCCACCTGCGACCCCGTCGAACCCGTCGCCGTGTTGCAGGTGCACGGCACCGCCGACGACACCGTCGCCTACAACGGCGGCAACCTCGGCGTCGGCCTCGACTCGTACCCCGCCGCCGTCGACACCGTCGCCCAGTGGGGCCTGCTCGACGGCTGCGGCGCCACGCCCGACGACGGCGCCGCCCTCGACCTCGCCAGAGACCTGGCCGGCGCCGAATCCGACGTCAGCGCCTACGCCGGCTGCGACGGCGGCGGCGCCGCCGAATTGTGGACCGTCAACGGCGCGGGCCACGTCATCAACGGCAACGCCGGCCTCGTGCAGCGCCTGCTCGACTTCCTCGAGCAGCACCACCGCTGAGATGGGCGCTGAGATGGGCGCTGAGCTGGGCGCTGATCTCGGCAGAGTGTTCGCCACCGCGCGCGGCGCAGAAATGCAGCTAAGGTTCGCCCCCGTATGGAACTTGGGCTCCCGCTCTTCGACGACGTTCACCGCCAACTTCACGACAAGGTGAAGAAGCTCTGCGACGAGCGGCTCGGCGTCCTCGCCATGAGCGAGCTCGAAGATCCCGCGTCGTCGGCGATCGAATCGATCGCGCTGTTTGGCCAAGAGGGGTTGTTCGACCCCGCGCTCGGCAAGGCCCTCGAGGGCGAAGCGCCGCGGCCCGACCTGCGCTCGCTGTGCGTGATCCGCGCGCTCTTGGGGCGCACGTCAGGGCTCTGTGACGGCGTCTACGGCCACCAGGTGCAGGGCCTCTACCCGATCGCCTTGTGCGGCAACGAAGACCAGCGGGCCATCCACCTGCCCGCCATGGCCTCGGGGCAGACCGTGGTCGCCGTGGCCCTGCTCGACGGTGATCCGCCGTTGATCGTGACCGCCAAAGACGGCGGCTACGTGCTCTCGGGATCAAAGACGCTGGTGCCGCTGGCGCCGATCGCGTCGCAGCTCGTCGTGCTGGCCCGCCACCGCGCGACGTCGCCCACCGAGGTGCCGCGCTACTCGATGTTCGTCGTCGACGCCGGCCAGGCCAAGATCACGCCCGAGAGCTTCGTCTCGCCGCTGCCCGTCGGCACCGTCAGCTTCGACAACGTCACCGTCGACGCCGACGCCCG
>JANNAY010000170.1:0-3233 GCA_031384945.1 Deltaproteobacteria bacterium | reverse complement strand
GACGGCGGCGGCGTCTCTGACGTCGACGACGACGACATCGGCGCTGCCAGCGACGGCGACGACGTCGAAGCCGCGGACGCGCCAGCCGAGCGCGCGGAAGCGCTGCAAGGTCGCCTTGCCGATGCCGTTCGCGGCGCCGGTGACGACGACGCTCTTCAGTTTTTGCGTCACCGTTTGCAGACGCCTTCGAAGATGACGCGCAGCTCGGGGGCGCCGATCGAGACCTGCACCTCGAGCTCTTTGTCGGACTTCTTCACGAAGGCCAGCTTCTCTTTCGCCGGCGTCGCGTGCGTCGTCGAGTCGCCCTGCCACGCGAAGCGGTCGCCACCCCAGCCCGTCGACGTCGACGACAGCCAGCCGCCGTCAGAGGTCGCGCCGTTGCGCACCAGCGATTTGGCGGCGCGCGAGTAGCCCCAGATCTCTTCAGACGTGATGGGCTTCGCGCCCTTGGCCTTGGCGGTCAGCTCGGTTTTGACGACGAGCCAGCGGCCGCCGATGTCTTTCTTGCCGGTGATGGTGAACGTGGTGGGCACGTCGGCGCCGTACTCGGTCGACGACGTGCCCGTGCACTTCAACGTGCCGACGAAGAGCTTGAGACCATCGTCTTGCTCCATCGGCACTGTGGTGTCGTTGACGAGCACGTCGTCGTCGCCGCCGCCGCTGCGGTCGGTGACCTGCAGTCCGTCTTGCGCGGCTGCGGCGAGGGGACCAACGACGACAGCGAGGAAGGCGGTGCGGGCGATGAGGTTGCGCATGTCCGATCGATTCTCCCGTGCACGGCCGTCGTCAAGGCCGCAAAGAAGAAAGCGACGCCGACCTCGCCTATGCTGGGCGCATGTTGGTGTTGGCCCTCGCGCTCGTCGCTGCGGTTCCGGATCTTGAAGCGGCGCAAAAGGCCTACGTCGACGTCGACTACGCGAAGTGCCGCGACAAAGCGCAGTCGGCGTTGTTGCAGCCGGCGACGGTGAAAGAGCGCGTCGACGCCTGGCGCTTGAGCGGCCTGTGCGGCGCCGCCACCGGCGACACCGACGGCGCGCGCGAAGCCTTTCGCATGATGTTGGCCATCGATGCCAACGCCAAGCTGCCCGAAGGTCTCTCGCCACGCTTCACGTCGTCGTTTCGCGAAGCGAAGGGCTCGTGGGTCGGCACCACGCCGCTGGCGCTCAGCATCGCCAGCGAAGAGGTCGGCAAAGACTCACGCACGGTGCGCATCAAGATCGACGACGAGGCCGAGCTCATCAGCAAGATCGCGTGGAAGGGTCCGTCGGGGTCGCTGTCGGCGCCGGTGAAAAAGGCCCCGCAGGTCGAGCTCGATCTGCCCAACGGCGTCGACCTCGTCGTCATCGCCCTCGACAAGGCGCAAGGCGAGGTAGCGACCTTGTCGCTGCCCGCGCGCAAGACCGACACCTCGAGCCCGCTCGACGAAAAACCAAAAGAAGCAACAGCAGCAGTCGCCGAAGACGCAGGCGGCGGCAACCTCGCCGTCGTCATCGGCGCCAGCGTCGCCGCCGTCGTCGTCATCGGCGCCGCGGCTGGCGTCGCGGCGGTGCTGTTCTCGCCGCCGCAAAAAGTGAACCTGAAAACAAACGTCATCTTCGCCGAGTAGTCGTGCGTGATGGGGGCACGACAGATGTCGTGCTGCGTCGTCGGGCGACGGGGTACCCAGCCTTCGCGTTCGTCATCAACGACGAAGGCGGAGGTTTCGCACCATGGGTCTTCTCGACGCACTCTTCGGCGGTGGCACCAAGCTCGACATGAAGCTCGACGCGACGCAGATCCCCGAAGGCGGGCTGCTGGGCGGCACGATCTCGCTCTCGGGCGGCAAGAAGCCGCTGAAGCTGACGTCGCTGAAGGTGAAGCTCGTCTACGTCAAGGTGACGTCGGTGCCGGGCCAATCGCTGCCGAAGATCGATCTGCAGATGCTGCTCGACAACGCTGTGGTCTCGAACGTCGACCTCGCGCCCGCGAGCCTCAACAAATACAGCTTCAGCTTCACCGTGCCGAAGGGCACCGATCCGAGTGGCAAGTACCAGGTCATCGCTGTCGCCGACATTCCCGGCGTCAAAGACCCCTCGGCGGCCCTCGATCTCAAGGTGCTCGCGGCGCAGCAGACGAACATCCTTGGCTTCGCCAAGGGCGGCGCTGCGCTCTCGGCCGACGAGATGTTCAAGCGCTTTCCAGGCCTGCAGTCCGAGAACCCGCACACGTTGTGCGACGCCATGCGCGACGTGCTCTACGCGTCGTACGACCCCGACGACAACCTGCTCGCTGCCGAGCCGCTGCTCTCGCGCCAGATGCGCGAGTCGAAGAACGATCAGGTGCGCGCCACCGCGCTCGAGGCGTGGGGCAACATCCTCAACAACCGCGCGCGCAAAGAGCACATCGTCACCCTCACCGAGATGGCCCGTGACCCGGCGCTCGGCAAAGACGTGATGCGTCAGGTCGTCGTCGCCGCTGCCAAATTCGCCGAAGAGGGCGCGTGGGATCTGTGCGTCGAGCTCAGCAAGCACAAAGACCCGAGCGTGCGCGAAGAGGTCGCGTCGCAGATGTACTTCAACGCCGACAAGTCGCTGAAAGGACGCAAAGACCTGCTGCTCTCGTTGACCAACGACGAGTACGCCGGCGTTCGTCGCGCGGCGTGGCGATCGATGACCGACTTCAACACCGACAAAGCCGTCGTCGAACGCGTCATCGCCGCCGCCGACAAAGACCAAAGCCCCGACGTCGTCGAAGCCTGCCTGAGCGCCATCACGTTCGCCCACCACCACGGCATGCGCGATCAGGTCTTCAATACGTTTTTGAAGCACGCGAAGTCGCCGCACGTGTCGGTGCGCCGTGAGCTCGCGCAGTGCCTGCACTGGATGCCCGAAGACGCCCGCCTCGCCCAGATCGTCATCACCTTGCTCGTCGACGACAGCACCGAAGTGCGCAAGGCGATGGCCTGGCAGGTGTGCAACATGAGCGAGCACAAAGAGCTCAGAGAATTGTTCGTCAAAGCCGCCGTCGACGACAAAGACGAAGACGTCAGAGGCGACGCCCTCGGCGGACTCGACCGCGTCATGCCGCTCACCGACCTCGTCTCGTTCTTGCGGCAGCGTCTCGCCGTCGACAACGGCGCGGCCATCGCCAACGGCGCCCTGAACGCCCTGCGCGACCATGTTGCTGAGCCGGTGGCCAAGAACCTCGTCGACGAGCTGGGCAAATCGCCGCACACCCGCATCTCTGAGCGGGCG
>JANNAY010000164.1:0-1554 GCA_031384945.1 Deltaproteobacteria bacterium | reverse complement strand
CTTCGCCTTCGCCTTCGCCCACGGCTTCGCCCTCGCCCTCGCCGTCGACAGCGACGTCGTCGGGGTCGAGGCAGACGGATTGGACGCAGACCTGGTCGTCGGGGCAGGCGGCGTCGTCTTCGCAGCGCAGCGGCGTGCCCGTCAGCGACAGCACCGAGCAGCTGGTCGCGCAGACGATCGACAAAAAGAGCGAGAGCCGGAGCACGACGGCAGCGTAGCGCCCCGTCGCGTCCGGCTCTCGTTTGCGGACGATCCGCTCAGAAGCGCAGCTGGGCCTGCAACACGCCTTCGTGGGTGATGGTGGGGAAGGTGCGGTCGGCCTGCGGGCCGATGCCGTTCGGGTCGGTGCTGTCAAAGGTGTAGCGCACCGACATCACGCCGTTCTGGCGCCAGAAGAACCAGTGGAGCGCGGCGCGGGCCTGCACCTGGCCGCGCAATCGCTTGACGCCGTTCGGCACGTTCGAGAGATCGCCAGGCACCGTGTAGCCGTACTTCGAGAGCTCGCCGAAATCGGTCGTTGTAAAATGACCCACATCAGCGGCGAGAAAGAACCACTCGGGCCACAGCAAGAAGCCGACTTGCAAATAGTTGGCGGTCGAGAGCGCACCGAAGTTCAACTCAGCTTTATTGTAGCTCTCAACCTGGGCCGAAAACAATCCGTAGCGAAAGATGCCGACGCCGTGGATGGCGGGGAAGCGCTCTTGCTCGCGCTGCTCGTACTTGCCGCCAAGCGCAAAGGCCGCGGCCATGGGCACCGGGCGGTACAAGAAGGGCGAGTCGAAGCGGTTGTAGATGCCGACGGGGGTGAGCCACAGCTGTCCACCGGCGCTGTAGGTCGGGTTGATCGAGGCGTCTTCGAAGCGGCGGCCGCCGAAGTCGCCGAAGAGGCCGGTGCCGCCGCCGGCGAAGACGCGGTAGCGCAGCAGGTTCAAGACGATCGGGCCGTTCACTTCGGTGCCGGCGTCGAGAAACTGGTCGAAGCTGTTCAACAGGTAGCGCGGGGTATCGAGCAAAGGACGCTTGGCCGCCGACACCAACGGTTGCGCAGACAGCGTCGAGCCGCCCGAATTGACGTTGATGTAATGCCCCTGTCCGAGCGGGAATTGAAACATGGCAAACGAGATGCGCGGCGATTGGGCCGCGGCCATCGACAGCAAGAAGAACGAGTCTTCGAGCAGGGGCAGGGCGCCGTACGCGCGCAGCTGCAGCGTGTCGAAGCGGGTGTCGAGGCGGGTCTCGTAGGTGTTGGGATCGTTGACGTTCGTCGTCGTCACCAGCTCTTGCACCGCGGCGACAATGCCGAAGCGGATGCCGACGAAGCCGACGCCGCCTTCGCTGTCGGGCTGCTCGACGTCGCCGCCGTAGAGGCGCTTGTTGGGCGTGTCGCCAGCGGGCGGCCCGGCCGGGTTCGCCGGATCATGCGGACCTTCGACGGCACTGCCGCCGCCGCCGTCGACGTCGCCCTGCCACGAGCCGCCGCACACCGTGATCTGGCTGAGCTGGCACTCTTTGTCTTCGCAGTCGATGGCGCCGTCGCCGTCGTCGTCGATCCAG
>JANNAY010000162.1:0-2032 GCA_031384945.1 Deltaproteobacteria bacterium | reverse complement strand
CTTCGCCTTCGCCTTCGCCGACGACGACGTCGCCGCAGACGTTGTCGACGCAGACGTCGTCGCCGGCGCAGTCGACGTCGTTCACACAGGCATCGCCGCGGGCCACGTCGCCGTCGCCGACCCAGCGGAAGCGGTAGGCGTCGAAGCCGATGACGCCGTCGTCGGAGGAGGCGTTGTCGACGACGACAGAGACGGCGTCGCCTTCGCGCAGCGCCACCTGTCCGAGGGTCTGAAAGACGCCGCCGTTGACGTTCTGGTCGAGGGTGAAGGTCTGCGGCGCGCCGCGCCCATTGACGACGACGCGGATGGCGCTGTTGGTGGCCGGGTTCAACGGGATGAAGCCCGCGACCTCGAAGGTGCCCGACGATGGCGCCGTGCCCGTCCATGTCGCCGTCACCGACGCCGGAGACGACACGGCGGCGGAGAGGAAGCGGTCGTCGAAGCCGCCTTCATCGTTGGTCTGCGCCGCGCCCGTGATCGAGAAGCCGGCATCTTTGTCGTCGAGGATCAGCGTGCGCTGCGCTTGCGGCGGGCACCCGATCGGCGGGCAGACTTCGACACACGCGTCGGCGTGCGCCGGGCTCGGCAGGGGCAGCTCAACGGAGAAGAGGCCCGACTGGTTGGGGATGCCCGAGGGATACGTGACGTCGACACCCTCGAAGACTGGCTCGCCCTCTTTCTCTTGCGGAAAGCCAAGGTAGCCCCAGACAATCTCTTGATACGGATAACTGCCCCGCGACAACCCACCAGGAGAGTTGAAGGGCGCGCGTCCAGCAGGATGGTCTGGATTGCCGGGGTTGTTGGAATAAACGAACCCATTGTAGGCCCACGTCGCGAAGTACCAGCTCTCGAGAAAGACGGGGTCAGAGTCACCGAAGCTGCCACCGAAGCTCTCGTTGCCGTTCCACTTGGCGGCGAGAATGTCGGCGCCGGCGGCGATGTTCTTGCCCGCGCTCGATTGGATTCCAGGATACGACGCGGCGCCGCTGGTGACCTGCATGACGCCGAAGCCGCAGTCGAACGAGATGACAGTGAGATCGTTGTCGCAGAATTGTCGAATCGACGATTCAGCCATGCCGATCGCCGGCATCAGTTTACATGGAAACTCGGCGGCCTCGCGCACGCGGTCGGCGCCAACCTCGATGTTGCCGACGCCGCCGTCGATGGCGAAGTCGTTCTGTCGTCGAGAGACCTGCTCGAAGGTGTCGCGCCACTCTTGCAGGCCGGGGTTCGTTCCTGTGTCAGGTTGAAATGCGCACGAGCGACAGGGGTTGGGGCAGGCGGCGCCGCTGCACTGGGCGGCGACGACGTGGGCGAGGGCAACGACGACGACAGCGATGATCATTTGATCACCCCGTAGACCTTCACGGCTTTGCCTTTGGTCGCCGGCAGCAGCTGCACCGCCCGCTTCACCTTCTTGTCGGGCTTCTGCGTCGTCGTCACCGGCGCCTGCGACAGCCACAGCTCGCCGGGCAGCGCCGCGCCGCGGTCGAGCCAGAAGACGACGTCGTCACCGGCGAGCAATTGCGGACGCGCGATGCCGGCGCGGCTGCCTCTGCGGGCGACGCCATCTTTGACGACGCCGCCGTCTTTCTTGCCGTTGCCGTACGCGAGGTGGGCGCCATCGACGACGGGAGAGAGCCCGGCGAGGCCGCCCGCGACGACGTTGCCGCCCTTGTCGATGAGCACGGCGTTCTTCGGCTCTTTGTCGGACTGCTTCTCGATCAAGAGCGCATTGCTCACGAGCACCGGCTAATGAAACACGCCTTTGCCGACGGCGACGTCGATGGCGAGGTCGCCGTTGTCGATCTTGTCGACGTGAAATTCGCCGTCGCCTTCGCCGACGAGAAAGCGCAGCTCGCCCAGGCTCTTGGCGCCGCGCACCGGCGTGATCCACAGCGCGTCGCGGGCGGTGAGCACCTTGGCGCTCTTCGCGTCGTCGACATCGACGGCGACGATCTCGAAGCGGGCGCCCTCGCGCTGCGGATCGATCTGTTTGACGACGACGACGACCTTCTTGCCATGATCGTCG
>JANNAY010000161.1:0-7569 GCA_031384945.1 Deltaproteobacteria bacterium | reverse complement strand
CGCCAGCGACGACGAAGAGGAGAAACAGGGGAGTGCTGCGCATGGAGCAGAGGCTACTTCGTCGTGTAC
The DNA here is from genome assembly GCA_031384945.1 of Deltaproteobacteria bacterium. Lineage (GTDB taxonomy): Bacteria > Myxococcota > UBA727 > UBA727 > VGSZ01 > VGSZ01. The sequence continues at coordinate 7,500 of JANNAY010000161.1, read as the reverse complement.
CGTCCCCGCATGCACCGCCTGGCCCGCAGCTTCGCTGCCCTCGCTGTCCCCACCGTCCTCGCCGCCCTCGTGACGGCCACCGCCGCCCGCGCCGTGCCCATCACCGTCGTCGGCACCAACGATCTGCACGGCCGCGTCGAGCGCACCGCCGCGCTGAGCGGGCACTTGAAGCCGCTGCGCGCGCTGCGCGCCAAAGACGGCGGCGCGGTCGTCGTCGTCGACGGCGGCGACATGTTTCAGGGCACGCTCGAGTCGAACCTCGAAGAAGGCAAAGCCGTCGTCGCCGCCTACAACGCCGTCGGCTACGACGCCGTCGCCATCGGCAACCACGAGTTCGACTTTGGCCCCGCCGGCGCGCTCTCGACGCCCAAAGACGGCGCCGACGACGCCCGCGGCGCGCTCAAGGCCCGCGCCGCCGAAGCGAAATTTCCGTTTCTCGCCGCCAACGTCATCGACGACGCCACCGGCAAGCCTGTCGCCTGGCCCAACGTCAAGGCCACCACCACGTTCACAAAGGCCGGCGTGAAGATCGGGGTCATCGGCGTGACGACGACCGACACGCCGAAGACCACCATCGCCTCGAACTTCAAGGGCCTGCGCACAGCGCCGTTGCTCGAGACGATTCAGCAGCAGGCCGAAGCGCTGCGCAAAGATGGCTGCGTCGTCGTCGTCGTCGCCGCCCACGCTGGCGGCAAATGCGGGTTCACCGACGACCCGCAGCGCCTCGACTCGTGCGAGGCCGACGCCGAGATCATGAAGGTGGCGCGGGCGCTGCCCGCGAAGCTCGTCGACGTCATCGTCGCCGGCCACACGCACCAGCAGATGGCCCACGAGGTCAACGGCATCGCGGTCATCGAGAGCTGGGCCAACGGCCGCGGCTTCGGCCGCGTCGACCTCGACGTCGACATCAAGAACAAGACAACCCGGGTTGTGAAGATCTTTCCGCCCCGCCGCTTTTGCGGGGGACAAGAGAAAGACGACGCCCCCATCGAGCAGTGCACGCCGCAGGGCGAAGACGGCGCCGTCGTCGCCGTCGACCAAGAGCTGCTGAAGACGCTGGCGCCGGCGCTGACGAAGGCCAAAGAGCTGCGCGATCGCAAGCTCGGTGTCGTCGTCGAGTCCGAGATCAAGCGCGGCTACGACCAAGAGAGCGCCCTCGGCAATCTGTTCGCCGACCTCATGCGCGAGTCGCGCCCCGACGCCGCGGTGACGCTGATGAACGGCGGCGGCATCCGGCAGAACATCGACAAGGGCGAGCTCACCTACGGCGAGGTCTTCGAGATGATGCCCTTCGACAACCGCTTCGCCGAGGCGACCATGACCGTCGCTGAGCTCAAGGCAGTGCTCGAGAAGAACTTGTCGTCGTCGAAGAAGGGCGGACTGCTGTCGATCAGCGGTGTGCAGGTGAACCTGACCTGCAACAAAGACGGACACGCCGCGGTCACCCTCATCGACGCCAAAGGCAAGTTCTGGCCCGACGCCAAGAAGATCAAGGTTGTCACCACCGACTTCGTCGCCCTCGGCGGCGACGGCGGCCTCGGCATCGACGAAGGCCGCGTCGTTGTCGACGAAGGCGAACCCGTGCGTGAGCATCTCGTGCGTGCCTTTGAGAAGCGCAAGGGTCAGACCCTGAAGGGCGACGACGCCGCGCTCTTCTCCGCGTCGGCGCCGCGCATGAAGAACGCGACACAGGTTCAAGCGCGCTGCGGCGAGAGACGCTGATGGCGACACGCCCCGCTGACCAAAAGCGCGCGCCAAAAAAAGCGTGGAACGTTCGGCGCTTTCAGGCCGGCGCCGATGACGCTGGCGTCGTCAAATTGCTCAACGCCGTCGCCACCTTCGACGGCAGCGTCGCCGCGTGGAACAGCGACATGTTCAACGCGCGCCTCGAGCACCCACAGGCCGCCTCAGGATCACAGTGGCGCGTCGCCACCGCCAGCAACGGCGGCATCATCGGCGCGCTCTTGCTCTTCGCCACCGGCACCGTGCGCACCGAGCTGATCGTCGGTGTCAACCCGGCGTTTCGCCGCCAGGGCATCGGCAAGGCCCTGCTCGACGAAGCCCCCGGCGATCGCCGCTTGTTGTGCAGCAGCCGTGCGAGCGTCGGCGGCGCCCACGCGCTGCTCGAGGGCGCCGGCTTTTCTGAGCGCTTCAGCTCGAAGCTGATGCGCAAAGAGGCGATCGGCATCCACAACCTGCACCTCGACGACGACGTCAGCATCGTCGAAGACGCCCGCAAAGACGCCCGCCGCGCCATCGTCGCCCTCACCGCTGCCCTTGGCGACCAGTCGTCGCTCGAAGACGGCGGCTCTGACGACCGCGCCTGGATGAAGGCGCGGCTCGCGCGTCCCCGCGCCGCCATCCTCTACCTCGAGGTCAAAGGCGCCGACGGCAAGCCCGTCGACGGCGGCGTCTGCATCGTCGCCCCCTGCGAGCGCGCAAAGAAGGGCGAGCGCACCGCTGCCGGCGAACCCATCATCGGCGTCGTCGAAGACGTCGGCCTGATGAAGTCATTGCGCGGTCGTGGACTCTCGCGCGCCCTCGTGCGCGCCGGCATGCGCAAGGCGCAAGACATCGGCTACCGCTTCGTCGAGGTCAGCGCCGACAAACGCCGCGCCGCCGCCGTCGAGCTCTACGAGAAAGAGGGCTTCGAGACGGTCGACGAAGACATCCACTGGATGCGCAAAGAGCGCTGAGCCCATTTCACAACGCGGGTTGTGAATCTTCGAATCAAGGCGTGTTGGGCACGTCCCAGACGCGGGCGTCGCCGTCGAGCACGACGAGGCGGCCCTGCGTGATCGCCGCACCGATCAGGTCGACCTGCGAGCGCGGAAAGTCGAAGGGCTCGAGGTCGGCGCGCGCCGGCGGCAGCTCGTTCAACAGGCAACCCGCGCCGGGCAGCGGCAGGCTCGCCAGCTGCTGCGCGCTCATGTTGCCGTTGCCGCCGCCGCCGATGACGACGCGGTCGTTGGCGCCGTTGTTGGTGACGCTGGCGGCGCCGGCGAAGAAGCTGTCGATGACAAAGGCGTCGGCGAGGGCGCTGGCGCCGCTGGCGGCGGCGACAAAGGCGATGTGGTCGTGGGCGGGCAGCACGATGCAGCCGCTCGGTGCCACGAACGGCTGACCGTCGCCGGTGGCGTTGAAGGGGGCGGCGCCGTCGACGAGGACGACGGGGGCCTGCGCCGGGCGCGCGATGACGAGCCGCGCCGGCAGGTTGAGCAGCACGTCGCCGTTGGGCGCGAGCGCGAGGTGGGCCGGCGTGTTGGCGTCGATGCCGACGCCGCTGAGGTCGATGACGAAGGGGTCGGCGGCGCAGTCGAGGCCGCTGGCGACGGCGCCGGTGACGACGACGTCGCAGCGGACGACGCGGGCCTCGTCGACGCCGGTGAAGACCGCGGCGGCGAGCTGGGCGCCGCGCATATCGTGGGCGAGCACGCAGCGGTCGCCGACGGGGGCGCAGGTGACGTCGTCGACAGCGAAGTCTTGTGAGGCTCCGCTCTGCACCGTGTTGTTCACCAGCTTCTGCACGGTGACCGTGGGCGTGTCGCGAACATCGAGGTCGTAGACGAGCGATGCGCCGCCGCCGAGGTCGACGACGCCGATGGGTCCGAAGGTGTTCAAGGCGACGTTCACGTTGAGCACCAGCGGCGGCGCGTTGCGCGCGTCGATGATGCGCAGGTTGCCCTGGCTGTTGCGGGTGGCGAAGAGGCCCGCGACGGGCAGAGCGGCGCCGCCGGGGTCGCCGCCGTAGTCAAAGGCGACGTTGACGTCGGGGTTGAGGTTGCTGTTCCACGACGCTGGCGTCCAAAAAGACACCGTCTCGTCGCCGAGGCCCCAGACCTCGCCGGCGGTGCCGTTGACGAAGCGAAACAGCCGACCACCGGTGCGCGGCGGTCCGTTGACGACGAGATCGCCGCCGCGCTCGGCGCGCAGCAGCAGCGCCGACGGACCAAACGCCACGATCGTGTCAGGGCCGGGTTGGGCGATGACGTCGAAGAAGTCGTCGCCGGCAGCGTCGAAGGTGTCGTTGACGGGGTTGCCGACGACGTCGACGCAGCGATCGGCGACGCCGTTCCACACCAGGCAGGCGCGGCGGCGGCCGACGTCGACGCCGGTGACGACGTCGATCGAGGTGCGTTCGACGCCGCCGAAGAAGATGTCGACCGGTACAAGCGGGTCGCCGACCAGCTGGGCGCTCACGTTGTCGTTGTTGAGGTTGAGCAAGTAGGTCTGGTGGGCCCGCGGCCGCACCCGTCCGTCGGGTGCGCCGAGGATGAACTGCGCCTGCTGACCCACGGCGTTCTGAAAAAAGCGCCCAAACACCCGCACAGCGCTGTCGTTGAGCGTGACCGTGTCGCCGACCGGCGTTCCATCGGGGCGCACGCGCGTGAGGTCGAAGCCGTCCCACAAGATCGTGTCGACGTCGCTCACAGCGTTTTGCACCGGAAAGCCGCTGATCGCTCCATTGCCGATGCCGTTCGTGTTCTCCCCCAGCACGTTGCAGATCTGCGACGCATCGATGCGACCGACGCCGAAGCCGGGCGAGAGCGCGACGACGAGCTCCCCCTCGGCGGTCGCGTGCACAGGACCGTTGAGCAGGTTGCCGCCGCACGGCCCCACGAACACCGGCTGAAACGTGTCGCCCTCCAGCTCAGCGACGACGTTCGACGATGTGAGAAAGAAGCGTCCGTTCGACGACGACAGCGACAGCCAGGGCTCGTTCTCCGCGCTCAGCTCGCGCCACGCCCGCGGGTCGACTCCTCCTTCGCCTTCGCCTTCGCCTTCGCCGACTCCTTCTCCCTCTCCTTCTCCGGCGTCGCCTTCTCCTTCGCCTTCGCCAGCGTCGCCTTCTCCTTCGCCAACGTCTCCTTCACCTTCGCCTTCGCCGACGTCTCCTTCCCCTTCTCCCTCGCCTGGCGTGAGGAGCGCCCAATCGACGCAGCCGGCGACGAGCAGCGGCAGGGCCCCGAGAACACGCACGAGCGCCGACGAAGAAAGAGACAACGACAACGACGACGACGAAGACGTGCGCTTCACAGACCCCCCTCAGACAAGAGGCCGCCAGCGACGAGGCCTGTGCCGGCGACGATGGCCGCGACGCCAACGCCGACGCCAACGATGCCCGCGTAGTAGAGGCCCTCGTTCTCATCGCGGATCTTTTGCGCGCCAGCGAGGTCGCCGTCGTTCACGAGGTCGACGCCGTCGTCGAAGCGGCCGGCGGTGTAGCCCCACAACAACGCGCCGAGGCCGCCGACGACGACGCCGCCGACGCCAACGCCGACGCCGGCCATCACCAGGGGCGAGGCGGGAGCGGGCGCCAGGCCGAGCACCTCGTTGGTGACGCCGTCGACGAGGGGCAAGAGCACCGCCGCCGACGTGCCGGTCTGCGAGACCTGCGCGCGTCCGAGCACCTGCATGTTGGCGCGCTCGAGGTGCGTCAGCGTCAGCACCCAGGTGTCGCCGAGGTGGGCGACCTGTCCGGTCAAGAGCTGCGGCGCGCCGAGGGCGTCGGCGAGCTCGGCGGCGCACGAGTCGGCGCTGCAGCCGGCTGCTTGTTTGGCCGCTTCGACATCGAGCAGCGCTTGCACGTCGCCGGCGCCGATGACGGTGATGCCGGCTCTCTTCGCGGCCACCAGCACAGCACCTTCGAGGGACTGGCGGGTGGTGACGTCGACGTCGTCGCCAGTGCGCAGGGGCGCGAGAAACACGCGTTCATGGGCGGGGGGCCCAACGAGCGGCGCGGCGAGCGCTGAGCACATCAAGAGTCCGACGAGCATCGCCGCCATGGTGCCCGGCGTCCCTGACACGGTCCAGCGCTTGCTTCCTGCCGGTGGCCTCGGACACGCTGCGCCCATGGCGACGAAGAAGAAGACGAAGAAGACGCCCGCGAAGAAGCCCGCGAAGAAAACGCCCGCGAAGAAAACGCGGAGGGAGGGGCGGGGCTCGCCCCCGCCTTCACCAGAGCCCGCGGCGTCGAAGGCCGATGTTCGTTCGGCGCGCATCGAAGCGTTGACGTCGGCGTTCACGGCGTTGGGCGCGCCGCGTCCTGAGCGGTGGGCGCGTTCGCACGTCGAAGACGGCGTCGATCAAATCGGGCGGTTCATCTTCTTGCGCGCGTTGTGGACGCGGGTCGTGAAAGACGGCCGCTTCCTCGACAAGCTGCGCAAAGACAAGAGCGCGCTCACCCCCGTCGTCGAGCGGCTGGTGCTGAGCGGCGCCAAAGAAGACGACATCGTCGCCGTCGTGCGCGCGCTGCAGGTGCAGCTGCTGGTCGACGTCGCGCAGATCCTCGATGACCCGCACGACAACGACGAAGGCGTGCGTTGGGGCGTCTGGCGCATGGACAAGCGCGGGCTGCCGCTCTGGCAGCTCGGCGACCTGCGGCTTGATCTTCTCGACGTGGATCCGCTCGACGACATGTAGGTGTGCGCGGCGCGCCGGTGGGTCTTCGACGTGCGTCACAAGCGCTGACCAATCGACGGCGCGGCGGGATATGAAACCGCCATGCGTGCGCTCTTGCTCTCACTGGTCGTCGTCGTCACATCGCTGTCGTCTGCAGCGCGGGCCGAGCGAGAAGACGTCGTCGAGCACAAAGGCGCCGCGTACCGCCTCGGCGCCGCGGCACAAAAGATCGCGCTGATGCCAGTGAAGTGCGGACGCGACATGGAGCCTGAGCTCTGCGCCTCGATCGACGAGTCGTTGGCCGTCGATCTCGGGCGCGACCCGCGCATCGACATCGTCACCCCGCGCGATCTCGAGGTGCTGCTCGGCGCCCAGCAGCTGGTTGAGCTGTCGTCGTGCGAAGGCGAAGAGGCCTGCTTCGACGCCAGCTCGTTCACGCAGCTCGAGGCCAGCTACCTCTTGAGCGTGGCCATCGGCCGCATCGGCGGCGACGCGCAGATCACCGTGCGCCTCGTCGACCTCAAGCGCGGCGTCGTCATCGACCGCGACGACGCCAAGGCCTGGCGCGGCTCCGAAGCCGCCATCGACGAGGCCACCCGCGCCCTGTCGCGCAGCATTCTGGTGCGCCGCGGCGTGGCGACCCCACCGCAACCCGCCAGCGACGACGGCGGATCCCCGTTGGTCTTCTGGGGCGGCGCAGGCGTCGGCGTCGTCGGCGTCGCCGGCCTCGCCGCGGGCGGCTTCTTCGGCCTCACCGCCTACACCGAAGCGCAGTCGTTGAAGCTGTCGTCGGGGTTGTCGCAGCAGACCTTCAACACCGTCTCGAAAGACGCCCAAGGCAACGCCCTCATCGCCGATGGCGCCCTCATCGGCGGGGCCGTCCTCGCCGCCGTCGGCGTCACCATGATGATTGTGGGGAGCAACTGATGTTGGCCCGCGCGTCGTTCTTGTTCTTGCTCGTCCCCGGCTGCTCCGTCGTCGTCGGCAACGCCCTCGACGAAGCCAAAGCCAACATCGTCGTCGAAGGCGAAGGCGACGAAGGTGAAGGTGAAGAAGGCGAAGGCGAAGAAGGCGAAGGTGAAGAAGGCGAAGGCGAAG
>JANNAY010000159.1:0-2055 GCA_031384945.1 Deltaproteobacteria bacterium | reverse complement strand
CGCCGCGCTTGCCGTGGCCGATGAACGAAAGCACCGCCGGCGAGCGCGTCGTCGCCCGCGCCGGCCGGTAGATCCACAGCGGCGCCGTCAGGCCAGGCACGGCGTCGAAGCAGCCGGCTTCGACGACGACGTCAGCGTCTTGGTACAGGACGCCTTTGCTGGTGAAGCCGAGGGGACGGTCGCGCCACTCTTCGATGCCGTTGAAGACAAACGCGCGCAGCTCTTCGCGGCGCGCTTCACGCCACCGCAGCAGGTCGAGCGCGTCGACGGGGACGGCGACGGGGGCGATGGCGCCTTCGACGAGGGCGGCGACGTCGGCGGTGACGTCGGCGCGGGCAACGACGGGGCGGGCCAACAGCCGCGCGACGGCGGCGGCGTCGACGGCCTCGCCGCTGGCGCTGCCCGCCGCGAGCAGCAGGAGCCCTTGTAGAAGCAGCCATCGCTGGCACAGTCGGACCATGGAGCGCGACCGCAGCCTCGTCGTCGCCATCGTCGTCGTCTGGTGCGCCGTCTTCACCGCGGCGTTCTATCCCGCCGAATCCTCCGTCGACACCTACCGCCAATACGACGAGGGGATGGCCTGGTCGTTCACCACCATGCACGCGCCGCTGCACAGCGCGCTGCTGGGCGCCAGCGGCCACCTCTTCGGCGGCACCGGCCCGCTCTTGGTGCTCCAGCTCTTGCTGTGGGGCGGTCTGTGCGGCGCCCTGACCTTGCGCGCGCTGGAGCAGCGACGACGACGACGCTGGCTCCCGTGGCTGCTCTTCGCCGCCATGCTGTTGTTGCCGCCGGCGTGGTCCATCGTGCCCTCGCTGTGGAAGGACGTGTGGACCGCCCTCGGCCTCCTCATCGTCGGCGTCGGTTTCTGCAAGAGCGGCCGCGCCCGCGTCGTCGTCGTCGTCGTCGGCGCCCTGGTCCTCGGCGCCAGCCGCTACAACGCCGTGTTGATCGGGCTGCCGTTGGCGCTGTGGGCCGCCTGGTCCGGCTTTGGCCGCTGGCGCCACGTCGTCGTCGTCGGCGTCGTCGTCGTCGCCCTGCCGCCGTTGCTGACGCGTTTGTTGCCCGTGCGCGACACCTGGCCGCTCGGTCCCACCACCGTCTTCGACACCGTCGGCCTCGTGGTCGCCCACCCCGAAGAGCTGGCGTCGACGTCGCTGGCCCCCATCGGTGACCTTGGTGTCTGGCGTCGAGCGTGGCGCCCGACCCAGGGCTGGCGCATCTTCGGCAGGAAGGGTGTGAAGGGCGTACAGGTCGACGAGCTCGGCGCGCTGCGCGCGCCGTTGACGGCGGATTGGCGACGCTTGGTGCGGCGCCACCCCGGCACCTGGCTGGAGCATCGCGCCACGGTGTTCTCGGCCCAGCTGGGCATCCCGCGCGCGCCGGGGGCGGCGTGGGCGCCGTCGAATCAATCGAAGACCTTTCCACGGCCGGACTTCACGGGCCGCGGCTACGTCGCGCTCGCAGGGCTGCGCGAACTCACCAACAACGAGACGCCGCTGTTTCGTCCGTGGCCGTGGCTGCTGTTGCTCTGCGGCCTGGTCGTCGTCGGTGCCCGCGCCCGCTGCGTCGAGGTTGTCGTCTGTGGCGTCGCCGTCGTCGGCTACCTCTGCGCCTACTTCTTCGTCGCTGCCTCCGCCGAGTACCGCTACGCCCAGCCCGTCGTCGTCGCATGCTTCGTCTGCGCCATTTGGCTGTTGCGCCCCGGGGTCAAGCACCATGGTCGACAGGATGTGTGAGCGGACGACCACGTCAGCCAGCGGACCTGCGATCAAATGACATGTGCGCACATGTTCCCTCGCTCCAAGACGGTTCACCTCTGGGAATCGGACAACAGGAGGAGCGGGGCACCTCGTCCGCCTGCTACCAACTCCGCATGCGTTTCGTCGTCGCCGCCTCCGTCTTCTGCGCCGTTGTTGGCGCCGGCTGCCCCGCCGACGCAGACGTCAAAGCCGAGGGCGAGGGCGAAGGCGAAGGCGAAGGCGACGAGGTCGACGAAGGCTGCGGCGCCAGCACCGACAAACCCGTCGTCGGCGCCGGCGCCATCTTCTTCGGCAC
>JANNAY010000148.1:0-2400 GCA_031384945.1 Deltaproteobacteria bacterium | reverse complement strand
CGGCGCCAACATCGTCGCCACCGCCGACGCCGTGAAAGAGCGGCTCGAGCGCTTGCGTTCGTCGCTGCCCGCCGGCGCCGAGATGATCGTGTTGCGCGACGCCAGCGTCTTCGTCGAAGAGAGCGTCGCCGAAGCCCGCTTTCACCTCGTCGGTGGCGCGCTGCTCGCCGCGCTGGCCGTGTTGTTGTTCATGGGCTCATGGCGCTCGACGTTGATCGCCGCCGTCGCGATTCCTGCGTCGGTGATCGCGACCTTCGCGGTGATGCGGTTCTTCGGCTTCACACTCAACAACATTACGTTGCTCGCCCTCACGCTCTCTGTCGGCGTCGTGATCGATGATGCGATTGTGGTGGTCGAGAACATCCACCGAAAAATTCACCACGACGGTTTCACGCCCGCCCTCGCGGCCAAGGTCGCCACCCGCGAGATCGCGCTGGCGGTGACGGCGACGACGTTGTCGCTCGTCGTCATCTTCTTGCCGGTCGCGTTCATGACCGGGCAGATCGGCCGGCTCTTCTACAGCTACGGCATCACCGTCGCTGCTTCGATTCTCGTGTCGCTGTTCATCGCGTTCACGCTGACGCCGATGCTGGCGTCAAAGATTCTCGAGCCGCGGCGCGACGACCAGAAGAAGAACCCGCTCGAGCGCCTCGCCGACGGCATCATGGCGCCCCTCGAGCGCTGGTACGGACGCGCCGTCGCCTGGTCGCTCGACCACCGCGCCGTCGTCGTCGCCATCGCCGTCGTGCTCGTCGCTGCCGTCGTGCCGCTCTACAAAATGGCGCCGTCTGACTTCTTGCCCGAAGACGATCAGAGCGAGTTCGAAGTCTCGGTTGAGCTGCCGACGGGCACGTCGTTCGCCGCCGCCGACGACGTCATTCAAGAGGTCGAGCTGATCATCGGGCAGCTGCCCGGCGTCAAAGACGTGCTCGTCACCGTCGGCGACGCCCGCGGTACCGGCAGCGCCACCCGCGCCAACATCTATGTCGGCCTGTTCTCGATCGCCGAGCGCAAGCACCTCGCCAAAGAGAAGAAGACCCCGCTGACGCAGGTCGACGTCATGAACCGCGCGCGGGCGGTGTTCGCGCGCTTTCCAGACCTGCGCGCGACGGTGCGCTCGCTCAACACCGCGGGCCTCGGCGGCACCGGCTACGGCGGCAAGCTGCGGCTCGCCATTCGTGGTCCCGACCTCGCCAGGCTCGAAGAGATCCTCGGCGGTTTGTTGAAAGACGTGCGCGCCGACGCCACGTTCGTCGACGCCAACTCGCCCTCGGCCGATCGCTTGCCTGAGCTGCGCGTGTTTCCTGATCGCAAAAAGGCCGCCGACCTCGGCACCACGCCCTTCGAGCTCGCCGAGACCTTGCGCGTGCTCGTCGGCGGCGACGTCGTCTCTTCGTACAAAGACGGCGACGAGCGCTACGACATCGTCTTGCGCGCTCGCCTGCAGGACCGCGACAGCCGCGAAGCCGTCGCCGGCCTGCCGCTGCCGACGCCGCAGAACGGCGTCGTCACCGTCGACAACATCGCCGACCTGCGCGAAGCGAAGGGCCCCACGCTGATCTTGCGCCTCGGCGGTCTGCGGCAGGTCTTCCTCTCGGCCAACCCCGCCAGCGGCGTCACCCTCGGCACCGCCGTCGACAAGCTGCAGGCGATCATCGATCGACAGAACCTGCCGCCGGGCTACGACGCCGTCTTCATGGGTGACGTAAAAACCCTCGAAGAGACGCGCACCGAGTTTCTCTTGGCTCTGCTGCTTTCGCTGGTTTTTGTGTACATGGTTCTCGCCGCCCAGTTCGAGAGCCTGCTGCACCCGATCACGATCCTGCTCGCGATTCCGCTGACGGCGCCGTTCGCGTTGTTGTCGATTCTTCTTCTGCGTGAGAGTGTCAACGTCTACTCAATCTTCGGAATCTTCATGCTTTTCGGTATCGTGAAGAAGAACGGTATTCTGCAGGTCGACACGACCAACCAGCTCGTCGCCAAGGGCATCGAAACGCGCGCCGCCATCATCGAGGCGAACCAGGTGCGGCTGCGGCCCATCTTGATGACGACGATGACGCTGATCGCGGCGATGGCGCCGATGACGGTCACCGAGGGCCCTGGCGCCGCCTCACGTGCGGCGTTGGCCAAGGTCATCGTCGGCGGACAGGCCATGAGCCTCGTCATCACCCTGCTGATCGTCCCCGTCGCGTGGTCGTTGTTTGATGACCTGTCGAAGAAGCTGAAGAAGAAGAAGCCGTGAGCAGCGCCTACAGCGACCGCTACGAGAACAGCGACGGCTGGAGCGTCACCGACTCCTTCTCCTTCGACGACGACGACGGCTTCGCCTACAGCAACTACATGAGCTCGTATGGCGGCAGCGCCCAGACGATGGTCAGCGGTGTCGTCGAGCGCCGCGAC
>JANNAY010000117.1:0-2538 GCA_031384945.1 Deltaproteobacteria bacterium | reverse complement strand
AGTTATTTGAGAAAGCTCTTTTGGCATTGAATGCCTCTTTGCAACTGCCAACGGTAGCTACAGAAGTTTAGCGAAACCCGGAAGCCACTTGACTGTATAACCAAGTGGCTTTATTTTGCGGCAAAAGTGGTTCAGGGCCTGTAGCTCAGTTGGTTAGAGCGCACGCCTGATAAGCGTGAGGTCCGCAGTTCAACTCTGCGTAGGCCAACCACCTCTTGAGAAGTCTGCTGAACTACCCCGCTCCACCAGCGGGGTTTTTCTTTTACGGTCGCGCATGTTGCTCGCTCTGTTGCTCGCCGCGCAGGTCACCGCGCCCGCCGCCCCGCCTGAGAAAAAGGCGCTGCGCATCGGCGTCGTCGACGTCAACGCCGGCAACGTCGACCCCCTCGTCGCCGACGTGGTCGAAGACGCGCTCTTGATCGAGCTGCGCAAGCTGTCGCGCGCATCGGTGATCGGGTGGAAAGAGATCCGCTCGATGCTCGACGCCGAGGCCGACAAGCAGAGCGCCGGCTGCACCGATGAGAGCTGCCTGTCAGAGATCGCCGACGCCGCGGGCGTCGACCTGCTCGTGGTCTGCTCGCTGGCCCGCACCGACCAGAGCGTGATGGGACTGCGCCGCATCGACCAGCGCGCCGCCAGCGTCGCCGGCAACGTGCAAAAGATCCTCACGCCGGCCGGCGGCGAAGAATTTCTCGCCGCCCTCGGCCCCGCCGTCGAAGAGCTGTTTCCTGACCTGCCGCTGAAGAAGGGCGCCGTGCGCGGCGTGGCGCCCGAGATGTCGGTCGCCTTGAACCCGCCGCCGCTGCCGCCGTGGCTGACGTTGACCACCGCGGGCGTCGGTGGCGCCGCCGTCGTCACCGGCCTCGTCGTCGTTGGCGTCGCTGAAGCACTGCACCAAGACTTCATCGCCTACGCCGCCAGCGGCAAAGAGACGCCCATCGAAGGCCGCACGCTCAACGAAAAGGGCGACGCCGCCAACGCCGTCTTGAACGGCGGCGTCGTCACCGCCAGCGCCGGCCTCGTCGTCGTCGCCGCCTCGGCCGCCATGTTTTTCTTCACCGACTGGAACGGCGTCGCCAACAAGGAGCGCGAATGACTCTCTCATCCGCCGTTGCCCGCTTCTCTTTCTGTGTCGCTGTCGCCGCCGTCGCAGGCTGCTCGTTCGACCTCAGCGTGCCCGCCGACGTGAAGGTGCGCTGCACCAACAACGACGAGTGCCCCGACGGGCTCGCCTGCGCGCGCACCGGGCTGTGCGTCGACGCCGAGCGCTTGAACGAAGACGCCATCGCCTTTGACGCAGCACCGACGGCGTCACGGTTGCTGTTCTCGTGCGTCGACGAATTCGCCACGGGCCAGGTCAGCTTCACGCTCAACAAGACCGCGCTCAGCGTCACGGTCTTCGTCGACGATGTCGCCGTCGACGTCAACGAAGCCAGCGCCGACATCGGCCCCGCCGTGCTCGGCGCCTGCGTAGGCGACGCCAGCGTCGATGCAGCTGTCGAAGGCGTCCACAACGTCGTCGTCGAAGCCAGCGACGACCTCGGCAACGTCGTCAGAGCCGCCGTGCCCATCACCTACGACTTCACCGCCCCCGGCGCGGTCGTCGACGACGGCTTCGTCGCCTTGTTTCCTGGCACGGGCAACCCGCGGCAGGCGAGCGTCGCCCTCGACGGCGCTGTGCTCGACGTGGCCACCGACGGCACGCTGGCCTCGATCACGTTCGCGCTCGATGAGCCGGCCAGCGTGACCGACATCTTTGCTGGACCGCTGTCGATCCTTGGCGGCGATGTGTCGGCCGAGCTGACGCAGTCGGTGAACGTGTTTCGCGAGGTGTTCGCCGACTATCCCGAGGGCGCGCTGGCCATCACGGCAGAGGCCGCCGACGCCGCCGGCAACGCTGCCGTCGTCGACACCGGCCTCGTGCTCGTGGTCGACCGCACTGCGCCGGCCGCGCCGTCTGTCGAGCTGCTCACGTTGACGCGGCGCCCGTGGGGCGACGTCGACGCCGGCTTCGACAGCGCCCGCGTCGTCGTCGAAGGCGCAGCGGCCGCGACGCTCGAGCCGCAGGCCTTGCTGAACGTGACACTCGAGAGCGGATCGCTGCTGCAGGCCAGCGCCGAAGAAGACGGCAGCTTCGTCGTCTCTGCCCCCGGCGACAGCCGCAGCGCCAGCGTCGTCGTCGTCGACGCCGCAGGCAACGTCAGCGCCGCCGTCGACGTGGTCAACGTCGCCTGGGTCGCGACGTTGAACGGCAAGGTGCCGGGCAGTGTGTTCGAGAATCCCAACACGCTCGTCGAGATGCCGCGCTTGGCGCTGCGCAGACGACGCTCTTCGATCGCGAGGCGCGCGCCCCCGCCGATCTCGCCAGCAGCGACGGTGCGGCGCTTTCGACGACGACGGCGCTGTCGATCCGCGAGAAGCGCTTCACCGAGACCATCGCCGCGCAGCGCGTGCGGCGAAACGCGGTGTTCGCCCGCGACGAGAAGAGCGGCGAGATTCTCTACGGCGCTGGCAACTTTCAGGTCGGCTCGTTCGACG
>JANNAY010000003.1:0-3232 GCA_031384945.1 Deltaproteobacteria bacterium | reverse complement strand
CGTCACCGACGGCACCATCGACGCCGACAACATCGCCCGCCAGGTCTTCGAGGTCGCCTACAATATCGAATACGGCCGCGAGACCGATGAACAAAATGTGCTGAACTTGATGTTTCTCACGTCAACCGACACCAATGAACTCGCGCTGTTCGGCGACAGCGACGAGCTGTTTCACACCGCCGAGGGCAACGACGCGATCATCAGCGGGCTGGCTGATCCGCTGTCGGCGCGCATCAACGGCGGCCACAAGATGACGGCGCTCAAGAAGAACGCCGACGGCAAATTCGTCGTCACGTTTGCCAAAGGACAGGACAACGGCGGATCCAACGTCGACGTCGAAGCCGACGAGGTCGTCATCGCGATCCCGTTCACGATGTTGCGCGAGGTCGCCATCGACGCCTCGGTCGCGATCTCGCCGCAGAAGCGCCTTGCCATCGACGCGCTCGGCTACGGCACCAACGCCAAGCTCCTGGTCGGGTTTTCCGACCGCTTCTGGCGCAACGGCGTCGGCGGCAACACCAGCAACGGCGAGACCTTCAGCGACACCGGCTACCAGTCGACGTGGGAGACCTCGCGCCTGCAGACCGAGAGCGCCGAGGGCATTCTCACCAACTTCACCGGCGGCGACCGCGGCGTCGCGGCAGGGGTCGGCACACCCGAACAACGCACCGCCGAGTTCCTGACAGAATTCGAGGCGATCTTTCCGGGCATCACCGATACGCACAACGACAAAGTCGCGCGGTTTCATTGGCCGACGAATGCCTTCATGAAGGGCTCGTACGCCTGCTACCTGCCCGGCCAATACACAACGATCACCGGCGCCGAGGGCGAGGTCGAAGGCGACGGCCACCTGCACTTCTGCGGCGAGCACACGTCCCTCGACTACCAGGGCTACATGGAGGGCGCCGCGCTCTCGGGCGCCGACACAGCCCTCGCCGTCGCCGACAACCTCGGCGTCAGCGTCGAAGGCGCGCTGATGGTGTCCTCGCCGCAGCAGCGCATTTTGCAGCGCGCGCGCGCCTCGCGGGCAGGGCACCGCTTCAAGCGCCTGCGCGCCCGCGTGTAAGCCTCAGGGCTTGGTGGCGACTTGTTCAGCTATCGAGTTGAAGGGTATGTCTAACACAGCCACTGGATCGAGAAAAACGCCGAGCTGGTTCGTCACTGCAAAGTGAAGATGCGGGCCGGTGCTTCTGCCGGTGCTGCCGACGAAGCCGACGACATCGCCTTCGACGACGACAGCGCCGACCACGACGTTGATCTTCGAGAGGTGGGCGTAGTGGGTGCGAACGCCGTCGCCGTGGTCGACCACGATGTACTTGCCGTAGCCACCTTGCGGACCGGAGTAGACAACAATGCCCGACGCAGAGGCGTAGACAGCGTCGCCCGCGGCGGCGTCGAGGTCGACGCCGGCGTGGTAGCGCAGCACCTGCGTGAAGGGGTCGTGACGACGTCCAAAGGGCGACGACACCAGCAGGCGTGACAGCGGCGCGCGCAGCACAAGATCACCGTCGTCGAGGCGCGGCGTCACCGTCAGCGTCGTGCCCGGCGCGTTGGCGGCCCGCAGCTCTTGCACGCTCTCGTCGACGGCGGTCAGCGTGCGTGCCACGTGCTCGCCGAGGCGGGCCGGCAAGACGACGCCGCGTTCGATGTCGTTCTGCAGCTCGACCTCGAGGGTCACGCGCGCCCGCACAAAGGCGCCGAGGTCCGAGGCCAGCGGGGCGCGGGTGACGGCGTCGTCGATGTCGGCGAGGGCGCGCGCCCACGCCTCGGCGAAGAGGGGGCTCAGCTTGCCCTGCTTCTGGCCGCGCGCCCGCGTGGCGTTCAGGTCGACGAGCGCACGATCGATCAGCAAGCCCGACGACGCCGACGACGCCGTGGCCCGCGCCGCAGCCGGATCAGCAAAGCCACCGCGGGCCGCCGCCGAATACGCCGCCGCCGTCGATGGAGCCGACGATGACAACGCTGGCGCGGCGTCGTCCCATGTCGCCTGGCGTGGCGTCGTGCAGGCGCACGCCGCAACAGCAGCGCACCAGGCGAAACCAAGGCGAGCGCGCTGGGACACCGCCTGAGGCTACAGCGCCCTGTCGACGGGGAAAGAAAGCTGCAAGCGCCGGCGCACAAGCGGTGCAGAAGGTTGATTCCGCGACGTTTTCTCGGGGAGACTGCCGGCCGATGCGTGCCCTGATCGTCGACGACTCCCCCACCGCGCGCGCCCAGGCGCGGGTGGCCCTTGAAGAGGCGTCCTCCGCCCTTGGCCTCGATGTCGATGTCGACGAGGCCGCTGGCGGCGTCGAAGCGCTGCGGGTCTTGACCAGCGCTGACATCGACCTGCTCATCGTCGACCTGCACATGCCCGACGTGCACGGCCTCGAGGTGCTCTCGTTCTGGCGCGGACGCGTCAAAGGTCGAGCCGCCGGCGCCGTCTGCGCCATCGTCGTCAGCACCGAAGTCAGCGCCCGTGATCGCGAAAAGGCCCTCGAGCACGGCGCGGTGTCGTTCTGCGACAAGCCCCTGTCGGGCGGCGCGCTGACGGGCGCGCTGTCGTCGTCGCCCCTCGGCAGCAAGGGAATCTGAGATGGCGCGTCTCGACAGAAGCTTGCGCGAGTTCATCGCCGAGGCGACCGAGATCGTCGACCACTTGCAGCAGGGGTTGGCGGCCATCCACGACGCCAAGAAGCGGGGACGCGCCGCGCCGTCCATGCTCAACGAGGTCTTTCGCCACGCGCACTCGCTCAAGGGCCTCGCCGGCATGTTCGGCGTCGAAACCATGGGCAAGCTCGCCCACCAGATGGAGACGCTGCTCGACGGCCTGCGCCTCGGCAAGCTGCCCCTCGACGACGAGCTGCTCGAGATTCTCTACGCCTGTGCCGACGGCTTCTCGTCGCTGCTCGCCGAGGTCAACGACGGCAAGACCGGCGACGCCGCCCTCGTCGACGGCCTGATCCGCCGCATCACACAGAAGGCCACCGGCAACGCCGCCGCTGCCGCGCCCGTCGAGGCCGAGTCGTCGCTGCTGCTGCCGGCCGAGGCGCTGTCGGCGTTGACCGAATACGAAGAGCACCGCCTCAAAGAGAACCTCAAAGAGGGCGTGCCGCTGTACCGCGTGCACGCACCCCTCGCGCTGTCGTCGTTCGAGCGCGATCTCGGCGTGCTCACCACCGCGGTGCAAGGGCTTGGCGAGCTCATCACGTCGTTGCCATCGACAGATCCGTCGGGCCGCTTCCTGATCTTC
>JANNAY010000037.1:0-2419 GCA_031384945.1 Deltaproteobacteria bacterium | reverse complement strand
GAGGTCGATGAGGGCTTCTTCTTTGGCCCCCACCATTCGACCCACCTGCCCCACGAGCCCGGCCCGCGCCCGCTTCGCGTCAGGAGAGAGCAACAAACGATGCGCCGCCTCTTCTAACGACGACGAGGGCATCGACCCCTTCGGCGCCTTCCACAGCGCTTTCTCGATGCGTTGTTGCACCTTGCCGATGAAGATTTCGTCCCCGCCCGTCATGCTGTCCTCGTAGTTCAAGAGGTTCTGAACCGCAACGCCACCCCGGCGCGGCGCCACCGTACCGCGACATTGCGGCTGAATTGGGCGCTTTCACGCAGAGAACGACGACAACCACGACGCACATGCGGGATTCGGCGCGGTTCCGCGGCGTCACACCGCATGCGCGCGAGCCGCTACGCTGTCGTCATGAGCCTCGCCGACGACGACGCCCGCGACCGCGCTGTTCTGCACAAACGCATGCTTTGGCCCCTCGCGGTCTGCACCGGCGCCTACATCGTCGCGTACTGCGTTCAGCTGCTCTTCATCGAGTCTGTGATGGGGTCGGGTCCAGCGCTCTCAGGGCTGGGCATCTGGCTCGTCGTCCGCGCTGCCCGCGCCCGCCGCGCCGCCGCCGTGTTGCTCGGCGCGGGACTCGCCGTTCTCTCGCTCACGCTCTTCATCACCGTGAACGCACTGTCGTGGAGCCCGAGCGACGCGCGGCATCCGTTCGCCATCATTGGCGCGGCCCTCGGCGTCGTCGTCGTCGTCCTCGCGGTGTTGGCGCTGCGCGAGCCGCGAGCGCCGAAAGCGGTCGAGCTCGTCGAGGCGCTGCGGCACACCGCCGGTTAGGCGACACAGACGGCAGCCCGCCCGCGACAAATGACCGCGGCAACGTTGCCAGAGGCGCCGACGTCGCCTTGACACCCCTCGGACCCTCTCGTACCCCGCCCTCGTCGACGCCGACGGAGATCGCCATGGAGCTGAACGCCACAATTTTCATCCAGGCCGCCATCGTGCTGGCTTTGATGGCCTGGCTGTCACCGGTCCTGTTTGGGCCGTTGATGAAGGTCTTCGACGAGCGCGAGAAGCGCATCCACGGCGCCGTCGACGAGGCCAAGAAGCGCCTCGGCTCTGCCGATGAAAAGACGCTGCTCGTCGAGCAGCGCACCAAAGAAGCCCAGGCGCAGGCCCGCGGCATCCTGCTCGAGCTGCGCGAAGCGGCGAAGGTGCGCGAGCAGCAACTGCTTGAAAAAGCGCGCGAAGAAGCCGGCGACCGCCTCGAAGAGGCTCGCGCTGAGCTCTTCGACGCCACCGAGACCGCCCGCAAGGCGCTCAAAGACGACGCCAAGGCCATCGCTGACGAGATCGTGAAGAAGGTCCTCGGGAGGGCCGCGTGAAGCACCTCATCCTCTCTCTCGCGTTTTTGACGTCGACAGCGGCGCTCGCCCAGCACGAAGGCGGACACCCCGTCGCGGCTGAGCACGGCGCTGAGCACGGCGAGCACGGCAAGGTCGCCCACGCCAGCGGCGGCGGCCACCACGAAGCCTCGCTCAGCGACATCAATTGGTTCGGCATCGAGGGCCACGCCGATTCGCCGGCGCTCGGGTACCTGACCATCACGTTTCTGATCTTCGCGATCGGGCTCGTGTACCTCGTCAGAAAGCCGCTCTCGCTGCACCTGATGACCCGCGCCGACACCGTCGAGCGCGCCATCGCTGAAGCCACCAAAGCCCGCGAAGACGCCGAACGCCGCGCCCGCGATGCCGAGGCCAAGCTCGCCGCCCTCGACGGCGAAGTGAAAAAGATGAAGGCCGACTTCGAGTCGCAGGGCAAAGCCGAAGCCGACCGCATCGAGCGCGCCGCCGGCGACATGAGCGCCCGCATCGCCAAAGACGCCGAAGACACCATCGGCGCCGAGACCGAGCGCGCCCGCGAAGTGCTGCGCGCCGAAGCCAGCAAGCTGGCCCTGCAGCTCGCCGAAGAGCGCATCAAGACCATGCTCAACGCCGCCGACGACGACCGCCTGAAGAAGTCGCTCATCAGCGACCTCTCCGCCTGAAGGAACGACGATGCAAGAAGGAACCATCGGCCGTCGCTACGCCCGCGCGCTCGCCGCTTCGATCGTGGGGGCTGCCGACACCGCTCGGATGACCGCCGTCGAAGAGCAGCTCTCGGCCGTCGCCACGCTCTTCGATCGCCGCACCGGGCAGCCCGACTTTCGCCAGGCGATGCTCAACCCTGGCTTCTCTGCTGAGCACCGCAAAAAGGTGCTCAGCGAGATCGCGAAGGCGTACAAGTTTGATGAGGTCACGAGCTCTTTCTTGACCTTGTTGGTCGACAAAGATCGCTTGCCCCATCTGCAGTCCATCGCCCGCGCCTTTCGCAACGAGGTCGACGAGCGCACGGGCCGCGTGCGCGCGACCATCGTGACCGCCAAGCCCCAGGC
>JANNAY010000016.1:0-2143 GCA_031384945.1 Deltaproteobacteria bacterium | reverse complement strand
CTCCGCCGACCTCGCGCGGTTGGCGCTGCGCCCCTTTGGCCCGGTGGTGCCCGAGCCGCGGACCGCGCCGGGGCCGCGCGCCGCCGCTGCCGCCGGCCGCGTCGGCGTGTGGGGCCCCGCGCCCCACCACGCCCGCGGCGTCGTCAGCGGCGCTGCCCTCGGCGCCGGCCTGCTGATCGAAGGTGCGACGCTGCTGCTGGTCGTCGTTGACAAACCCGCCCACCTCGTCGCCGCCTACGCGCTGGTCGGCGTCGTCGGCGCCACCGCCCCGGTCTTCTGCGGCAACGCGCCGGGACACCAGACCGGCGGCCTGCTCAAGGTCTTCGCCGTCCAACGCCTCGGCGACGCCGGCCTCGTCGTCGCCCTGCTCTGCTTGCAGGCGTCCCTCGGAGCGCTGAGCTTCGAGAGCCTGCTGGCCGGCGCCCCGATCCTCGAGCCGTGGGACAAGCTCGACGGCGGCACCTTCGACGGCGTCGCCCACCGCACGCTGTGGTTCGCCGCCGGCTGCGGTGTCGTCGTCGGCGCCGCCTCACGCGCCGGACTGCTCTGCTGGCCCTTTCTCCGCGACGCCACCAGCGGCGGCGATGTGCCCCCGCCCCTCGCCGGCCTCGTCCACGGACTGGCGTTTCACGGGGCCGCCGCAATCCTCCTGCTGCGGCTGCACCCTGTCGTCGCGCTGTCGCCCGAAGTGCAAGACGGTCTCGTGATCGCTGGTGTCATCACCCTCGTGCTCGCCAGCCCGCTGGCCCTCGCTGGGCGCGACCTGCTGCGCCTCGACGCCCACCTGCTCGCCTGCTTCTCCGCCGTCATCGCCGTCTGCGCTGGCTGCCAAGACGTCGCCGGCGTTGCCCTCGGCGCCCTCTTCGTCACCGCCGCCGGCCTCGGCTTGTGCTGGTCCTTCGCCGCCGTCGTCGACGCCACCGGCGTCCGCGACCCGCACGAGCTCGGCGGCCTCGAGCACAAGATCCCGCGCACGCACTCGACCCGGCTGCTGCTGACAGCGGGGCTCGCCGGGCTGCCGCCCTTCTGCGGCTTCGTCGTCATCGAGCGCGCCCTCGAGGCCGCCGTGCTCTCCTCTCGCGTCGACGCCGTCGTCGTCGGCGCCTTCGTCGTGGGCGTCGTCGTCGCCGGCTGCGCCGCCTGGCGCGCCCTGCACCTCGTCTTCATGGGACCACCGCGGCCGCGCTCCCTCTCCGCCACGTTCCGCCCCGAACCGCCGCTGTCGTCGACGGTGTTCGCCCTGCTGCTGGCGTTCGTGGCGCCGGCGTTGTCGGTGTTGGCGCTGCCTCACCCCCTGCTGCAGCTGTTCCCGGTGCAGCTGCAGTACGACCCTGTCCTGCCGTCGTTCCTCGCCCCGTCGCTGGCCGAGAGCGACGCCGTGCGGCACCTGTTTTGGGCCAAGCAAGTCGCGCCGGCGCTGCCGCCATCGACGTTCGCGCTGTTGGTGCTGGGGCTGGGGCTGCTGCCGTGGCTGGTCTCGCTGGCGCTGTGGCGCAAAGGACCGCGCTTTCCCCACCTCATCGACGCCGCGCCCGTGCGCTGGCTGGCCCGGCTCGCCGGACAAGACAGCGCCGTCGCCCGCTCGGTGCAAGAGTCCGTCGAGCGGCTCTCGCGCCTGCTGGCCGTCAACCTCGTGCCGGCGGCGCTGTCGCTGGTGCTGCAGCGGCTGCCGCAAGCCGTCGGCGCCCTCGTCGCCTTTGTCGTCCGCATCACCCAGAACGGCAGCGCCCAGCTGGCGTTCGTCTTCGCGCTGCTCGCCCTCGCCGGCCTGCTCTGGCAAAGGACAGGGTGACGCAGAATGACCCTGTTTAGCTTCAATGACCTGAGCAGCGAAGGACTGGCGGTCGGACTGCTGGTGCTGCTGCCGCTGCTGGGCGGCGCCTTCGCCCTCGTCGTGCCCGCCGAAGACCGGTTGACCTTGCGCTCGGTCGGCGTCGTCTTCGGCTTGCTGGCGCTGGTGCCGGGGGTGTGGCTGGTCTCGCGCGGCGGCGGCAGCCTCGTGGTGCCGTGGCTGCCCTTCGGGCTGCGGTTCTCGGGGCTGGCGCTGCCGGCGGCGCTGACCATCCTCGGCGTCACGCCGATGGCGCTGCGGGCGGGCGCCCCGCGCGTGACGCGCGGCCTCCCCTCTTACGTCACCGCCGTG
>JANNAY010001663.1:0-2103 GCA_031384945.1 Deltaproteobacteria bacterium | reverse complement strand
GCCCTCGAGCTCGAGCGCGCGCACCGCGTGTACGACGGCCAACGACTCAGGCTTGTTGTATTGCATGTCGAGCAAGATGGCGAAGCGCATGGTCGAGTTGTGCGCGAACGCATCGATGCCCATCAGCGCGGTCTTGTCGGTTTTCTCGAGCTCTTCGCGCGGCGTCATCAGCTTGGCAAACAGTTGATCTTTCGATGCGCCAGGAATCAGCGTAAACAATCCTGACACCACCTTGGGAGGTGCCATGTTCGGCTTGCCCTCAGAGATGTGCACCAACTTGTCAGACAAGACGTAGAGCCGCTCAAGATTGTCTTTTGAGAAGACCGAGCCCTGCACGGTGACGGCGATGTCGAGCGGCGTCAGCTGGTCGCCGTCAAACTCGCGATCGAGGATCTCGTTGGCGATGAAGGCAGCGTCGCCGCGCGGCAAGATGCGGTAGTCTGGAAATGCTGGGTCAAAGCGCCGAAACGGCAAGCCCAACAAGATCATTGGAATGAGCACGCCGATGGCCACGAGCACCGGCCGCTTCATGACCCACGTCGCCACGCCATGCCAAAAACCGTGATCGTCGTCGATGACCCTCTTCGGCATGAAGGGCAGCCGAAAGGCATCGACCTTGCGGCCCATGATGCCCATCAGCGCCGGCAACAACGTCAACGACAGCACGACGCAGCCGAGCACAACGAGAATGCCGCCCTTGGCCATCGAGCGCAGAAACATCTGGGGAAAGAAGAACAACCCCAGCAACGACGCCGCGACGGTGATGCCGCTGAAGGCGACGGCGCGGCCGGTGGTGCCGACGGTTTTGACGATGGCGTCTTCGATGCCGTCTCTGCCGCCGTCAGGTGATGGGGGCGGCAAGTGCGACAGCTCTTCGCGAAAGCGGTTCACCAGAAACAACGAGTAGTCGATGGCGAGGCCGAGCCCGAGCAGCGAGATGATGTTGACGGCGAAGACCGAGACGGGGCCGACCTCGGTGAGGGCGCGCAGACCAGCCATCGACATCAGCAGCGACATGATGCCGAGCAGCAACGGCAGCGCCGCCGAAGCGCCGGAGCCGAAGATGAAGAACAACATCACGGCGGTGATGGGCAGGGCGACGGCCTCGGCCCTGACGAGGTCTTTGGCGATGATGCGTTCGACGCCGGCGGCGACGGGCACGACACCGCCGATCTGCGTCGTCATCGGCGGCGCTTGCAACAGCGGCGTCAACCGCTGCACTGCCTCAAACTTTTCGTGGTCGGCGCCGCGCAGCGTGAGCATCAAGAACGTGCGCGTCTTGTCTTTGGTGATGAGCTGCGGCGCGCCGGTCTCGTACCAGCTGACGTGCGACACCACCGAGGGGTCTTTCTCGACGCGCGAGATGGCCTCGAAGGCGGCGCTGTACGCCTCGATGTCGTCAACGGTGCCCGACGGGGCCGTCCACAGCGCGAGGATGTCGGCGCCGCCGCTCTTGATCTCGGTCTCGAGCGCTTGTGACGCCAACCAGCTCTCGCTGGTGTGCACTTCGAACCCACCGGCCTGCAGCTTCGGAAACACTGTGGCCGCGCCGTAAATCAACAGCGGGGTGAGAAGCGCGTACACGACGAGGATCGCTGCGCGGTGACGGTACGAGAAGCGGCCGATGGCGTTGAACACGAGGCGCTTCTACGAACTTCCGTCGTCGACGTCACCGTCGTTCACGCTGGCGGTTTCTGCCGGCTTGTGTTCGCAGACAGGTTGGGGGCAACCTCCGGCGTCACGGCGTCACGGGGTCCAGCGAGGGAACGACGGTGAAGAAACACGAAGAAGTCTTCGACGTCGCGCTGCCCCGCGAGCGGGTCTGGGCCGTGATGGCCGACACCCAGCACCTGAACCAGCTCTTCTTCGGCCTCGACGCCAGCAAGGTCATCGCCCGCGACGGCGACAAGGCGCGGCTGCGCGGCACCTTCGGCCTCTTCGCCCCCGAGTACGACGAGTTCCCGTGGTCCTTCGAGGTGCCGCGCCACTACAAAAACCTGCGCGTGTTCACCAAGGGCGTGCTGAAGACGCTTGAGACCGAGTGCACGCTCAGCGACGAAGGATCTGGCACCCGCGTCCGCTACTCCCTCGTCGTCGATGGCG
>JANNAY010001662.1:0-1503 GCA_031384945.1 Deltaproteobacteria bacterium | reverse complement strand
GCCATCGTCGACGAGGCCGAACGCATGTTCCGCGCCGCCGTCATCGAGCCCACCAACGACAAGAAGGGCTTCGAGCGCTTCAAGGCGTTGATGACCAACTACGTCGACTACGCCGGCGGCACCATGTTTCAGGGCGGCTGCTTCTTCGCCGCCGCCATCCACGAGTTCGACGGACGCCCCGGCGCCGTGCGTGACCGGTTGGCCACCTTCTTGGCGATGTGGAACCGCGAGCTCAAGAACGCCGTCGACGACGCCAAAGTGCGCAAAGAAGTCCCCGCCGACACCGACTCTGACGGCGTCGTCTTCTGGGCCACCGGCGTCGGCTTGTCGCTGAACTGGAACGCGCAGATGGGCGACCGCGAGAAGTCTCTGCAGATGGGCAAAGACGCCGTCGCGAGGTTTCTTCATTTCCTTCAGCACGCCAAGCTCCCCTCCTGAGCGGTAGCGCACGCGGCTGACGACGACGACGACGGCGGCGCCCATCACGGCGCCGCTTCGTTTTTCTACTTGCGGGCATCGGCGAGGGCGGCAGCGGCGCGGGCGACGATGGGGTCTCGGTCGGCCATCGACGACGCCAGCTCGATGAATTCGGCGGCCTTTTCGAGGTCGCCGAGAGCGAGGTGGCAGACGCCAACGTTGCAGACGAGGCCGGCGTCGACGGGGTCTTCGCGGTAGGCGGCCATCGAGGCCACGAGCGCCGCGCGCACGTCGCCAGCGGCGAGGCAGAGGGTGGCGAGGTCTTTCAAGGCCTCGATGTCGTGCTTGTCGGTCTGCACCGCCTGCTCAAGCAGCGCACGCGCCTGGGCATCGCCTGCCTTGCGCGCCAGCGAGCCGGCCAAAGAGAACAGGCGCCGCGGCTCGACCACGCCCAGCAGCCTCACGCGCTCCCACGTCGACAGCAGCGCCGTCAGCGCAGCCACGCGGACGTCGATGGCGTCAGCGTCGTCGGCGGCGACGAGGGCGGCGCGGGCGTCGTCGAGGGCGCGTTCGAGGTCGGCTTCGGGGCCGAGGCGCTCGATCTCTTTCTTGGCCTCGTCGCGCTCTTTGGGCTCGGCGCGCCCCTCTTGAACCAGCACGCCAAGCTGGGCGAGCGCCTTCTGCCAGGCAACGACGGCGGCGGCGCGGGCGCCCTGCCGTTCGCGCACGCGCGCCACCGTGCGCCACGCCGGCGCGTGCACCGGCTCGAGGGCGAGGGCGCGCTCGAGAAAGGCGGCGGCGGCGGCGAGGCGGGCGTCTCGGGCATCGTCGTCGAGCGCGGCTTGATCGCGGTTGAAGCGCAAGAGCTCGGTCTGGCCGGCGTTGAAGAAGGCGACGGCGAGAGAGTCGTCGGCATCGATGGCGTCGCTGTAGTGTTTCTGCGCTTGATCCAAGCGGTTTTCATGGATCGCGATATAGCCCTTGGTGACGTGCTCTTCGGCGGCCTTGCGGCCCGTGCGCCCGAGCGCCTTCTTTAGCCACTTCACGTCGGATACTCCAAACTCAGCGCAGGCTGGCGTGGATCAG
>JANNAY010001651.1:0-10753 GCA_031384945.1 Deltaproteobacteria bacterium | reverse complement strand
GGCTCGGACCCCAAAATTTTGGGGTGCAGATCAGCGCGCGGATCGTTGTCTGACTAGCAACGAGAGTTCCGTGTTCGCCTTTCTTATGCTGCTTAGATCCCAAGTCTTTCGCGAACCTGGCGCACCACTGCCGCGGCATCTGCAAGCACTTCTTCGTTCGTGAACCGGACGACGGTTACTCCGTGAACGAGCAGATGCGCGTCCCGCTGCTCGTCTCGCTCTCTGGTCTCCTCATGGATGCCGCCGTCCACTTCGATCGCGAGGTTGGCGCTGGGGACGTAGAAGTCCGCAACGTAGCCGAACAGCGGGTGCTGATCGCGCACGCGCACCATCAGCTTCGCCGCTTGGAACGCGCAGAACAGAGCTTCCTCGGCGGGTGTTCGCTCGCGCCGTAGTTTTCGTGCGAGCCGTCGCTGCTGTTGCGGCCCGCGCCAAATTCTTATCATCTCAAATCCCCCATCTCGCAACATCAACAACGCTGGAACCCCGACTCTGCACCCCAAAACTTTGGGGTCCGAGCCCAGGCGAGGGGGGCAATGAGGCGACAATGCTCGCCCTCCAAAACCCGCCTTCCAAACCGCTTTCCAAACCGATTTTCAAACCGATTTCCAAACCGGTTTCTCAGGCCCAAGCTCTTCAAGCTGAGTGCCACCAGCGCCGCCGCATCCCGACAACGCGAGAGATTCTCGATCGTTCCACGCGCTTTCTCTTCCGGCCCGTCGACAGCTCAGGTGGGGAACCCCGGGCCCGCCGCCACGGTCTGTGGCATATATTGACCATGCGCTCCCTCGTCGTCGTCGCCGCCTCCCTCGTCGTCGCTGCCGTCGCCGCCCTGCCCGCGGCCGCCAACGACATCGACCTCCGCATCGACAACCGCGCAGCACCCGGCCAGCAGCCACAGCTCACCATCATCGTGAACAAAGACGTCGAGAGCGTGACCGTCGAGCTGGCATCGGGGTCGCACCACATCAAGCAGAAGAAGGGCCCGCAAACACAGCCCGGCAAGATCGACTTCACCCTCGCCCACGACGGCGTCGGCAAGCTGAGCTGGAAGGGCACGCTCGACGTCGTCTTTGGCGACGGCGCGACCGGTTCTATGCCACTGTCATTTCAGACTGAACGTTTGTCGACAAAGTTTCGATTTGACGTCAAGCGAGACACCTTCAAGGACGACTTGAAAGACAATAAAGCCTCGATCATCTCTGAGCGCAAGACCGCCAAGATCGAGATCGAGCCGTTCACCGATGAAGACGCCTCGATGGGCACGGGCTTTCAAGAGTTCTCGCCCCCCGTCGAGGCCGGCAAGCCCGCCGAGGTCTCGTGGTTTCCCCGCAAGGGCGGCGAGATCCTGCGGCTGCACATCGTTGCCTATGACGAGAACGGGTCGTTTCAGGCGAGCGACTGGTTTCCCTACTCGGTGACAATCCCCCACGAAGATGTCGTCTTCGATACTGGAAAGTCGACCATCCGCCCCGAACAAGAGCCAAAGCTGATGGCCGTCATCCCCGAGGTCGAAAAGGCGATGAAGCGCTTCGGCCCGGCCCTCAAGGCCGCCAACGAGACCGTCAAGCTGCTCGTCGATGGACACACCGACACGGTCGGCGACGCCGGCGGCAACCGCACCCTCTCGCAGGCGCGCGCCACCGCCATCGCCAGGTGGTTCAAGGCCCACGGCGTCGGCATCGCCGTCTACGCCCGCGGCTACGGCGAAGACGTGCTCAAGGTCGAGACGCCCGACAACACCGCCGAAGAGCAGAACCGGCGCGCCGAGTACAACGTCAGCGTCAACGTTCCCTCGGGCTACTCGAAAGTGAACTGAAGACTCAGTCCGGGTTCTTCAGCTTCACGGTCGCGTTCGCGGCGATGGTGACGGTGCGGTCGCGGCCGCTGTAGCCGCCGTAGACGCCGTCGAACGAGTCGGGCCACGCCGCGTGGTGCGGGTGCGCCTTGCCCGCCGCGTCGGGCTTGATGCGGCAGTAGGTGAGCTCGAGCTTCTCGCCCGGCTTGCCGACGACGGGCAGCGCGAAGGTGATGGCGCCTGAGCCCGGGTAGCTCTTCTCGTTGTCGTCGACAAAGGTGTGCTGGTAGTCGCCGCTGCGGCCGACATAGGCGATGACGCCGTCAGACGTGCCCATGCCGCCGCCCTGCAACGGGATCTCGACGTTCTTCTTGCCCTGGTAGGCGCTGCCGCGGGCGATGACGACGATGAATTCTTCGTCGCGGATGCTCGGCGGCACGATGCTGGTCGCGTGCGTCCATGACTCGAACTTCACGTCGGTCTTCACGGCACCGGCCGGCGGGTGCTGCGGGTCGACGGTCGCGATGACGTCTTTGTTGCGCGTGAGAAAAGCGCGAAGGCCGGGATCGGCCTTCACCTGGGCCTCGAGCTTGGGGTTCAGCGCGAACAAGCGCTGCAGCGGATCCGCGTGCGCCGCGGCGGGGGCGGTCGAAACGGCGGAGACGGGCGAGCCGGGGCGGATGTTGTTTGTCGTCGACATGGCTTCCTCGGGCGAAACAAAACGGACTGCCTTTGGTCTAGCTCGCGCGCGGCAGTTTTGGCGCGCGGGCGTGCTATGAGCGCCCACCTTCTTTTGGAGACGCCA
The DNA here is from genome assembly GCA_031384945.1 of Deltaproteobacteria bacterium. Lineage (GTDB taxonomy): Bacteria > Myxococcota > UBA727 > UBA727 > VGSZ01 > VGSZ01. The sequence continues at coordinate 8,150 of JANNAY010001651.1, read as the reverse complement.
TGGCGACCGAAATCAAAGCCCACATCACCGGCACCATCTGGAAAGTGAAAGCCGCCGTCGGCGACAAGGTCGACGAGGGCGACGTCTTGATCATCATCGAGTCGATGAAGATGGAGATGCCGATCGAGGCGCAAGACCCCGGCACCGTCAAAGAAGTGCTCTGCAAAGAAGCCCAGGCCGTCAAAGAGGGCGATGTCCTCATGATCATCGACGACTGAGCTCTTTCACATGACAAGACGCCGGGCCGCTCGTCGAGAGCCGCGCGGCGTTTTGCTTTTCATGCAGCAGAATCAGTCGCCGGCGACGACCGCGACGTTGACGACGGCGAGGGCCACGGCTGTGCGGGCGCTGACGAGGTCGACGTCGGCGGCGTTCTTGGCGCTGGCGGCGGCGACGAGGTCGACGTCGCTGCGGGCGCCGGTGCTGACGGCGAGCTCAGTGGCTGTGAGGCGGTCTTTGGCGACGCCGGCGGCGCGAAGGGCGACGGCGGCGATGGCGCGGGCGCGGGCGACGTCGCTGACGGCGCCGCGGGCTTCGGCAAAGGCGGTGGCGCGGGCGTCGTCGCCGCGGGCGGTGGCGATGTCGACGTTGGCGGCGGCGGCGTCGGCGCGTCCTTGCCGCTCGCCGCCGTCCCACAGGTTCCACCGCAGGCCGATGCCGAGGCTGGTGCCGAGGGGCGCGTCGACGAAGCCCGAGACGTTGGTGGTGCCGCGCAGCTGGGCAAACGCCCGCACCTCAGGGACGAATCCCTGCCACGCAGCGCGCCCCTCACGATCGGCGAGGCGCTGTTGCAACGCTGCGGTCTGCAGCTCGATGCGTTGTTTGCCGGCGCGGTCGGCGACGACGGCGGCGCTGTCGACGGCGCGGCCGGCGTAGACGTCGACGACGGATCCATCGACGGCGAATTCGACGCCGCGGCCGATGACGACGCCGAGGCGGGCGCGGGCGCTGGCGGCGGCGGCGTCAGCGTCGACGAGGCCGGCTTCGGCGGCGAATTCTTCGAGGCGGGCGCCGTCGACGACGAGGGCGGCGACGGCGCCAGCGGCCTCGGCGGCTTCGAGCGCCGAGCGGCGCGACGTCGCATCGCGCAGGCGCGCGCTGGCCACTTCGCGCACGCGCTCTTTCTGCGCGGCCGCGAGGTAGGCGCGGGTGGCGCCCCACCTCGACAGACGCTTCGCTTCTTTGGTTGCCAAAGTACAGAATTGAGCCGCGTCGTTGGCGTTCTCGAGCGCCGTCCACGCTGGCAGCACGAGCAACGGCACGCTGACGGTGAGGTTGCCGCTGGCCACGTGGGCGGGCGCCACGACGAGCGGTGTGTTGTCGGTCTTGCCGATGGTGGTGCCGGCGTCGTCGAGTGCGTCGGCTTTGGCGATCAACGCCTGTTGTTGTGCGGGGTCTGGCACCTGCTGGGCCTGGGCGCGCGTGCCGTCGGCGACGGAGTGAAACAGCAGCTCTTGGCCGGCGAGAAAGTCGTCGCTGACGAACTGCGCGGTCTGGTCGGCGCAGTCGTAGCCGTTCTCGCCGACGTTGCAGTTGAAGGCGTAGCTGCCGTCGATGTCGACGCGGGGCAAGAGCACCGAGAACGCCCGCGCCGTCTGCGCGATGGCGATCGCTTCTTCGGCGCGGGCGACCCTGACGGCGACGCCGCGCTCGTCGACGAGGGTGAGCACGTCGTCGAGGGTGAGCACCTCGGCGTTCTCTTTCGGCGCGAGCGCCAGGGCCGACGATTGCGCCGCTGACGGCATCGCTCCCACGATCGCGATGGCGAGAGACAGAGACAGGACCGGCGCGTTCACAGGGCACCCCCATCCACGTCGACGCTGTGGGCCGAGACCGCGACCGTCGAGGCTTCTCCGCCGACGCCGCCGCTCTGCACGAGGCCGGCTTCGAGCTCGTGCGGAAGCGGCGGTGCCAACAGCTTGTAGACGACCGGCGTCACGAGACGGGCGAGGAACGTCGACGACAGCAACCCACCGGCGATGACGATGGCCAACGGAGAGAACAAGGAGCTCTGCTCGAGGGCGAGGGGAACAAGACCGCCGAGGGCCGTCGCCGTCGTCAGCAAGATGGGGATGAAGCGCACCTCACCGGCCTTCGCGATGGCGGCATCCAACGGAAGTCCCTTGCGCCGCAGCTCGTCGGTGAAGTCGACCAGCAAGATCGAATTCTTCACTTCGATACCCACCAAAGCGACGAAACCAACCATGGCGGTGAAGCTGAGCGTGTAGCCAGAGAGCCAGAGGGCGACGAGCCCGCCGGCGATGCCAAAGGGAATGACCGCGGCGACGACGAGGGTGCCGCGCACCGAGCCAAACTCGAGCACCAGCACCGAGAGCACGCCGAAGAGGGCGATGACAACGGCGATGCCGATGCCACCGAACGACTCTTTGCGGCTCTCGAGCTCGCCGGCGGCGACCAGGGTGACGCCGTCGGGCAGCTTCACATTTGCCAGCGCCGTCAGCGCCGCTTCGGTGACCCGGTTGGTGTTCTGCCCGGTCTGCACCTGGCTCGTCACTGTGATGGTTCGAACATCGTCGACATGACGAATCCGATCCGGCGACGCGTGAATCTTTGGGTGCGCCACCGACGACAGCGGCACCGGACCCTTCGCCGACGGCAACCACACCTCGTGCAGCACATCAGCCGGCGCGGTGTCGTAGCCGTCGTTGCTCTTGCGCTGGGTGACCACGATCGAGCGGGGCGTGTCGTCGCCATCGTCGAAGAAGCGGCCGACGACGACGCCGGCGACGGCAGCGCGCACACCCTGCTCGGCGACGACGACGGGCACGCCAAAGAGTGCGAGGCGGTCGACGTCGAGGGCGAGGTCGACGTCGGGCAGACGCTCGGTGCCGGGGTCGACGACGTCGCGGGTGCCAGCGGTCTCTCGCAGCGCGTGGGCGACGAGGGCCGAGGCAGTGGCGAGGTCGTCGAGGTTGTCGCCCTTGAGGCGCAACGCGACCGGGGCGTCGACCGGCGGTCCTTGTTGCATCTCGAGCAAGGTGACGCGGGCCGCGCTCATGGCGTCGAGCTTCTGGCGCAAGCCGTCGAGCCACGCCGGGGTCTTCTGCGGATCGAAGTGGTCGAGCACCACGAGCAGCTCGGCCGACGACGTGCGGCGCTCGATGGGACGCACGTTGTAGTAGCTCTGCGGCACGCCGACGCCGACGCTGCTCAAGACGTGCGCGACGTTGTGATGATCGTCGTCGTCACGCAGCATCGCTTCGACGGTTTTGACAACGTCGTCTGTGGCGCTGAGCGAGGCGCCAGCGGGCAGCTCGACGCGCACCATCACCTGCGGAATGTCGGCCTTCGGGAAGAGCGAGAAGCCGATGCGCGGCACCAGGCCGAAGCTGGCGGCGACGACGACGACGCCGAGCACGACGGTGAGCTTCGGAAAGGCGAGGGCGCGCGACAGCAGCGGGCGAAAGGTCGCCTCGACGATGCGGTTGAGGCCGCGCAGCACGATGTTGCCGTCGTGGTGTCCTTCGTCTTTCAAGAAGATCGACGAGAGCAGCGGCACCAGCAGCAGCGAGACGAGCAGCGACGCCGAGATGGTGGCGATGACGGCGACAGGCAGGCTGCGGATGAAGTCGCCGGACGCGCCGGGCAAGAGCATCAGCGGCAAGAACGAAAAGAGCAGCGTGGCGGTGCAGCCGATGACCGACGGCGCGATTTGTTGCGTGGCCTGCAGCGCCGCCTGCAGCGGCGAGAGGCCGCTGCGCGTCGTGCGGGCGATGTTCTCGATGACGACGATGCTGTCGTCGACCAGCAGGCCGAGGGCGATGACGAAGCCGACGATCGACAGTTGGTTGATCGTGAAACCAAAGGCCGACAGCACGATCACGCCGGTGGCGAGCGACAGCGGCACCGACACCATGACGACGAGCGAGGCCCGCGGTCCGAGCGGCAACAGCGTGAAGAGCACCAGCACGATGGCGATGACAAAGTCGCGCAAGAACCCCTGCAAGCGGTGCTCAACGTTCTTCGCTTGGTCGAACGTCGAAATGACAGAAACGTTCTCGCGCTGAGCCGTCGCCACGTAGTCGTCGACCGCGGCTTTGATGTTCTTCTGCACCGCCAGCACGTCTTTGCCAGCCTGCAGCGTGGTCGAGACGACGACGCCGCGTTCGCCGTCGACTCTGACGACGACGCCGTCGACGGCTCTGACGACGGCGACTGCGGCGACGTCTTTGACTCTGACCACAGCGCCGCCGTTCACGACGACGACGGCTTCTTCGATCTCGCGCAAGCGGTCGAAGCCGCCGGCGGCGTGCACGGTGAACTGGCGCCCGCCTGCGACGACGGTGCCGCCAGGAATTTCTTTGGCGGCGCGTTCGACGGCGCCTGCGACGTCGACGACGGTGACGCCGACGGCGGCGGCCCTGACGCCGTCGACGACGACGCGGACCTGGGCGGCGGGCAAGCCGTGCAGGTCGACGTCTTTCACGCCAGAGACGCGCTCGAGCCGGCGCTGCAGCTCTTCGGCGTGGCGCTCGACGGTGTCCCACGACGCCGTCGTCGACGTCACGCCGACCATCAGCGTCTTCACGTTGTTGCTCTGCACCCGCTCGACCCGCGTGCGCAGCACGTCAGTGGGCAATCCGGCGTCGGCGACGGCGCGTCTGACTTCGTCGGCTTTGGCATCGGCGTCGACGCCGGCGACGAATTCGGGGACGACGACAGCGACGCCTTCTTGCGCGGTCGCTTTGAGGTTTTTCAAACCCTCGATCTTCTTGATCTCGCGCTCGAGCGGGTCGACCACGAGGCGCTCGACGTCGGCAGGCGACGCCCCCGGCAAGATCACCGTCACCGGAAAGGTGGGGATGGGAAAGACCGGGTCTTCGGTCTTCGGGATCGTCTGCAGCGTGACGACGCCAGCGGCGAGCAACGCGCCAAACACGATCAGCGCAAAGGCGCGGCGCTTGAGAGGAAACGCAAGCAACGACGATCCAGAGGGGTTCACAAAACCTCCACGTGACGACGAGAAAATGAGGGGAGAGGGCTGCCGCTCAGAGCGACGGCAAAGAATCAGAGCGACGGCGAAGAGTCAGAGCGACGGCAAGAAGACGCGGTCGACGACGACGGTGCCGCCTGCATGGATGACGTCGACAAAGACGGTGTCATCGGCGACCGCGAGCACGTCGACGTCGACGAAGCGGCCCGCGGCGTCGACTCTGACGCGGCCGTGGCCGAGCGCGTCGCCGTCGACGAGGGCGAGGGCTGGAACGGCGAGGGCGCTGCGTCCGCAGGCGAGCGAGACGCGCAGCGGCACGCCAGTGGGCAGCTCGCGCGGCGCGTGATCGAAGCGCAGCTCGACCTCGACCTGCCCCGCCGGCCCGGCGGCGCTGCCGACGCGGGTGACGACGCCGTCGACGTTGACGCCGTCGACGACGGCGCTGGCGACGCTGCCCACGTCGACGAAGCGCAACGAGCGGTCGTCGACGAAGGCCCTGGCGGTGATGCTGGTGCTGCCGGCGGTCTGGGCGATGACGAGCACCGCCTGCCCCGGCGCCGTCACCTCACCCGGATCGGCGAGGCGCCGTTCGACGCGTCCATCGACGGGGGCGGTGATGACGCCGCGGTCTCTGGCGAAGTGGGCGGCATCGACGCTGGCTTCGGCGACGGCGACGGCCGTGGCGGCGTCTTCGGCGTCGCTGCGGTTGCCGGCGCGACCGTCGGCGAGCACGCGGGCGCGGTCGGCGGCGCGCCGGGCGCGCTCGAGCCCCTCTTCGGCCTGCTTCACGCTCGCCCCCAGCTCGGTCGGATCGAGACGGGCGAGCACCTGGCCCTTCTTCACGCGGGCGCCCTCGTTGACGAGCACGCTCTGCACCACCCCGCCGGTGCGAAACCCAAGCTCTAACCGCTGTGGCGTCGTCGTCAGCGCCGCCAACTGCAGCGGCGGCAACGCCTGCGTCGTGGTCGCCACCGACGTCGGCGCCTTTGCCGTCTTCGTGGTCGGCACCGCCGTCGCAGGCGACGTCGGCGCACACGCCGACGCCATCAGAGCCATGAACGCTGCAAGAACGGCCGGCTTCCGATGATTCATGTTCCTACGCTTAACCATGTTAACTTTTCTGTCAAGGGTCTTGCCGCCGACGGGATCCGTCGTAAAATCAAGGGCATGGGCATCGCTGAACGCAAAGAACGAGAGAAAGAAGCCCTGCGCGAGCGCATGCTCGACGCTGCGCTCGAGCTCGTCATCGCCGAGGGTGCGGATGCCTTGACCATGCGCCGCATCGCCGACCGCATCGAGTACTCGGCGACCGCTCTCTACGCGCACTTCGCTGACAAAGACGCCCTGCTCGCCGAGCTCTGCAAGCGCGAGTTCACCGGCCTCGCGCGCGAGATGAACGCCTTCCTTCCCACCGACGATCCGATCGCTGACCTTGGCTCGCTCGGCCGCGCCTACTGCCGCTTTGCTGTCGAGCATCCGCAGGCATACCGCTTGATGTTCTTGTTGCCGGGCATGCCCTCGCGTCCTGAGAAGACCGCCGACGACGACGACGCCTACTGCGCCTGTGTCAAAGGCGTGCGCCGCATCCGCGAAGCGGGCCTGCTGCGCAGCGACCTCGGCGATGACGAGCTCATCGCGCAGACCTTGTGGGCCGCGCTCCACGGCGTTCTGGCGCTGCAGATCGTGAAGCACGACAAGGGCATTCCATGGCGCGCCTTCGACGCGCGTGTCGAGACCGCCCTTCGCGTCTTGATCGACGGCATTCGCATCCGCTGACGTCGTCAGAGATCGATGCTTGCAATCATGCGCATGGATGCATAGACTGGAGATGTGCTTCAAACGCAGACCCGCGCCGACCTCTTTCGCCTGCTGGGCGATGAAGATCGTTTGCGCCTGTTCGCGTTGTGCGCCGAAGAAGAGCTGACGATCAGCGAGCTCGCTGAGCTGCTGAACGACTCACAGCCGCAGGTGTCACGCCGCGCCCAGGCCCTGCGCACAGCAGGCCTGCTCAGCGCACGCAAAGACGGCACGCGCACGTACCTCAAAGCCACAATCGACGAAGACGCGGTCGTCGCTGCAGCCCTCGACGAAGGCCGGCGCCTCTGTCGCAAAGACAAGAGCCTCGCGCGCATTCCGCGCATCGTGCGCGATCGCGAAGAGGGGTCGCGGCGCTTCTTCGACGCCTCCGACGCCCCCGACGCGGCGACAACGACGACGCCGGGTCCGTCGCTGTTGCAGTTCTTGCCGCTGCTGCGCCCGTTGCTCGGCCACGCCAGCACCGGCGTCTGCGTCGACGTCGGCGCGGGCGACGGCGCGCTCTTGCCGCTCTGGTCACCGCTGTTCGATCGCGTCGTCGCCGTCGACCGCAGCGCCGCCCGCCTCGCTGCCTGCGCCCGCGTCGTCGAAGGCGCCGACCTCGGCAACGTCCGCCTCATCGAAGGCGATGTCGGCGACGCCCACGTCATCGAAGCCGTCGCAGACAAAGGCGGCGCCGCCGTCGTCGTCATCGCCCGCGTGCTGCACCACGCCGCGCGCCCGCACGAATTGCTGCGCGCAGCGGCCCGGCTCTTGCGGCCCGACGGCGTCGTCATCGTCGTCGACTACCTGCCGCACGACGACGAGAGCATGCGCGCGCTCGGCGACGTGTGGCTCGGCTTCGCGCCCGAGAAGCTCACGTCGCTGGCCAAAGAAGCCGGCCTCACCGCGCTGTCGACGGCGACGATGCTGGCGCCAACCGGTCACAGCGACTCACACCTCACGTGGCAATGGATGGCCGCGCGATTGTCTGACCCATCGAACGCTGAAGTGCTCAGCGTTCAGTAACCAAGGATAGAGCATGGATCACCGTACCGAGTTTCCGTCGTACAAAGTTCAAGACATCTCCTTGGCCGACCTCGGCCGCAAGAAGATCGCGATGAGCGAGAAAGAGATGCCCGGCCTGATGTCGCTGCGCACCGAGTTCAAGGCGGCCCAGCCGCTCAAGGGCGCGCGCGTCGCCGGCTGTCTCCACATGACGATCGAGACCGCGGTCCTGATCGAAACCCTGACCGCCCTCGGCGCCGAGGTCACCTGGTCGAGCTGCAATATCTTCAGCACTCAAGACGAAGCCGCCGCCGCGATCGCCGCGACCGGCGTTCCGGTCTACGCCTGGAAGGGCGAGTCGGCCGAAGAGTTCGATTGGTGCATCGAGCAAACG
>JANNAY010001642.1:0-4578 GCA_031384945.1 Deltaproteobacteria bacterium | reverse complement strand
GATCGAGACGCTCTCGAGCAGGTCGCGCGCGTAGATGTTGTCGGCGAAGCGGGCGCGCAGCGTGGCCTGCGTCTGGGTCTCGTCGACGACGAGGGCGAAGTCACGACGCACCGATGGAAACCGCGGCAGCGGCTTCGTCGTCACCGTCGTCTGCGCCGCCGCGGCGAGGGCGTCGACGTCGAGGTCGAAGACGATGGCGCTGGTGCGCAAGTTGTAGAAGTCGACGAGGCTCGGGTGCAGCTCGCCGACGACGCCGACGAGGCGACCGTCGATGCGCAATTCGGCGGCGCTGCGCGGGTGCAGGTAGCGTCGCGACGCCGCGGTCAGCTCGACCGCCGGGATGCGCAGCTGCTCGAAGACCTCTTCGAGGTGGCCTTTGACGTCGAAGAAATCGAGGGGCTCTTCGCGCCGGTTGAACGTCGCCGGGGCGCCGGCCCCGGTGGCGATGCCCGACAAACGACGGCGCTCGATGGCAAAGGCGTCGGCGCCGGCGGCGGCGGCGCGATCGTCGGAGCGTGGCGCTGTGCCGTCAGCGTTCTTGCCGACAAAGACCGTCGCGGCCTCGTAGAGGCGCACGTCGACGACGCCGCGGCTGTGGTTGGTCTCGGCGTTCTTCGCCAGCGACTGCAGCAGCGACCGCCGCAGCCACGCCCGCTCTTCGCCGAGGGGGTTCTGCACACGGATGGATTTGGCCAGCAGCGCCTTCTTCTCGTCCGGCGTTTCGGTCGCTTCGTCGGCGAAGAGAAACATCTCGGCGCTCGACGAAAACGCGAGGTTGACGGCTTCGTCGTAGCCAGAGGCGGCGAGCGCGCGTTTGGCCACCGACAGCGCACGGTGACGACGTGGATCGAAGAGCACGCTCTCGCTCTCGCCAGCGCGGGCGGGCAAGGTGGTGGGCACCTGATCCATGCCCAACAAACGCAGCAGCTCTTCGATCAAGTCCACTTCGCGGGTCAGGTCAGGACGAAACGTAGGAACGCGAAAGCGGATGGCTTCGGCTTCGCGCCCTTCGACCTCGAGCCCGAGCGAGAGCAACAGCTTCGAGGCGCTGGCTTCGTCAACGAGCTTGGCCGGAACCCCGAGCAATTGCGCGGCCTTGCGCGGCCGCAGCGTCACCACAGCCGGTTGGATCCTCTTCGGGTACGTGTCGACGATGCCGCGGGCGACGCGTCCTTTGGGCTCGCGTCCTGAGCCTTCGCGCACGGCGTTCTGCGACAGCTCGGCGATGAGCGCGGCGGCGCGATCGAGCGAGGCGATGACGGCATTCGGATCAGCGCCGCGCTCGAAGCGCTTCGACGCCTCAGAGTGCAGGTCGAGCCGGCGGGCAGTGCGGCGCACGCGCGACGGGTTGAACCAGGCAGCCTCGAGCAAGATGCGGGTCGTCGTCGTCGTGACTTCGGTGTCTTTGCCGCCCATGACGCCGGCGAGGGCGATGGCGCGTCCTTCGCCGGTGGCGCTGGGGGCGGTGTCGGCGATGACGACGTCGCCGTCGGATCCGCCGACGAGCGCGCGTTCTTTGCCGTCGAGGGTGACGAGCACTTCGCCGGCGCGGGCGCTTCTGACGACGATGGCCGCGCGGGCCCCCTGCTTGGCGACCTTGTCGAAGTCAAAGGCGTGCAGGGGCAGCCCACGCTCCATCATCACCAGGTTGGTGACGTCGACGACGTTGTTGATGCTGCGGATGCCGACAGCGGCGAGGCGGGCCTGCACCCAGCGGGGCGACGGCCCGACGACGACGTCTTCGATGACGCGGCAGCCGTAGCGGGCGCAGCCGTCGAGGTCTTCGATGGTGACGGTGGCGAGCTGCTCGACGGGACCGCCGCGCTCGGGACACGCCGGCACGCCCGCCTTCAAGCGGGTGCGAAACGCCGCGCTGAGCTCGCGGGCCACACCGAGGTGCGAGAGCGCGTCGGGACGGTTCGGCGTCACGCCCAGCGTGAGCACGACGTCGTCTTTGCCGAGGGCGGCGGCGACGGGGGCGCCGACGACGACGCCGGCCTCGCCTTCGTTCAACAGCAACAGCCCTTCGGTCTTGTCTTCGAGGCCGAGCTCAGAGGCCGAGCACAGCATGCCGTTCGACGTCACGCCTCTGACGGCGGCGACGGCGATGACCTTGCCGCTCTTTCCATCGGCAGAGGGCAACACAGTGCCGGGCGTGGCGAAGCAGACGAGAGCGCCAGCGACGACGTTGGCGGCGCCGCAGACGACGTCGACCACCGCGCTGCCGTCGTTGACCTTGCAGACCTTGAGCTTGTCGGCGTTCGGGTGCGGCTCACACGACTCGACCTTGGCGACGACGACGCCCTTCAAGGCAGCGCCGACATCGACGACGCCCTCGACTTCGAGGCCGGCCGCCGTGAGCTTCTCGGCGATCTGCGTCGTCGTCGTCTCTTTGGGGAGATCGACGAGCTCGGCGAGCCATTTGCCGCTGACCTGCATATTTCAGTGTCCTCTAGAACAAGTAAAATCGGGGGCCGTGACGACGAGCCTCAGACGGGGAATTGCGCCAAGAAGCGCTCGTCGTTCTCGTACAGCAAACGGATGTCTGAGATGCCATACCGCAGCATGGCGACGCGCTCGACGCCGATGCCAAAGGCGAAGCCCGAGACGGCGTCGGGGTCGAGCTTGCAGGCCTTGAAGACCTCGGGGTCGACCATGCCGGCGCCCATGATCTCGATGAAGCCGGTGGCCTTGCACAAGCGGCAGCGGCCTTCGTCGTTGGCGCTGCTGCCGCCGACACCGGTGCCGCCGCAGGCGAAGCACGAGATGTCGACCTCGACGCTGGGCTCGGTGAAGGGAAAGAAGCTGGGCCGCAGCCGCACCTTGGTGCCGGGCACAAAGATGCGCTCGGCGAAGAGCTGCAACGTGCCCTTCAGGTCAGCAAAGGTGACCTCTTTATCGACGTAGAGCCCTTCGATTTGGTGAAACATGGGGCTGTGGGTCGGGTCGTCATCTTTGCGGTAGACGCGGCCGAAGCACGAGACGCGGATCGGGGCCTTGCCCGCCGCCAGCATCGTGCGCGCCTGCACCGGCGAGGTGTGCGTGCGCAGCACCACTTCTGATGCTTTTTCAGCGCGCAGACCGTCTGCGGTCGGAGTGCCAATGAAGGCGGCGCCAACATCGACGTAAAAAGTATCTTGCATGTCACGTGCAGGATGGTCTTTCGGCATGTTCAGCGCTTCGAAGTTGTAGAAGTCGTGCTCGACCTCTGGACCTTCGGCCGGCTGAAACCCCAACCCCGACAACACCGCGAGGATGTCGTCGCAGGTCGCCGTCAGCGGGTGGCGGTGACCGCGCCGGGCCTTCTTGCCGGGCAGGGTGACGTCGAGCCGCTGCTTGAGCTCAGCTTCGCGCGCCGCCTGCTGCAGGCGCGTTTGGTTCTGCGCAAAGACGTCGTTGAGCTCTTTGTCTTTGTCGTTGCACAGCTTGCCGGCCGCCTTTTTGTCGGCGACCTCTTTCAGCTGGCCCACGGACTTCTTGGCGGTCTGCAGAAAGCCCTTTTGTCCGAGGAACTGCACGCGGGCGGCCTCGAGCTCAGAGGCGTCTTTGGCGCTGCCCAGGGCGGCACGGGCCTGGTCAAAGCTCTCGTTCAGCAGCGTCTCAATCTCGGCGAGCGTCACGGATGCACTCTCCACGGGCAGAAAACAGTGAGTCGACTTAGCGCGTCTTCGTCGTCGACGGAACGATGACGTTCAATGTGTTCGACGTCGTCACTCTGATCGGTTTGTCAAGCGGCACAAATGAAAAACGGACCGCTCGCGCGATCCGTTTTCTCTGCCTTCTTTTGTGAAGAAGCTCAGGCCTTGGCGGCGGTGACGACGGCGTCGAAGCCGGCGGGGTCAACGGCGGCGAGGCGGGCGAGCACGCGGCGGTCGAGGCCGATGTTCTTCTTCTTCAGCGAACCGATGAAGGCGCTGTAGCTGAGACCATGGGGACGGACGGCGGCGTTGATGCGCTGAATCCAGAGCTTGCGGAAGTCGCGCTTCTTCACCTTGCGGTCGCGGAATGCGTACTGCAGGGCGCGTTCAACGGTCTCGTTGGCGATGTAGAACATCGTACGGCGCGAGCCGTAGTAGCCCTTCGCCATCTTCAGGATTCGTTTGTGACGGCGGCGCGTCTTCGGTCCGCCTTTAACTCTGGCCATGTTCCAACTCCGGTGCGGGGACGCGAGGTCCCAGATTCTCTGCTGAGGGGGATGCGTGCTGCGGGCATGACCCGCGTGTCGCTAGAGGTAGGGGATCATGCGCGCGGTGCGCTTGGCGTCGCCCTTGACCATGTAGCGGACCTTTTTCTTCGCGCGGTTGAGTTTGCGCGTCTTGTTGCTCAGGCCGTGGCGGTGGCCTTTGGCGCCGAATTTGATGAGGCCGGTGCCGGTCTTGCTGAAGCGCTTCGCCGCAGCGCGGTTCGTCTTCATCTTCGGCTTCGTGCGCGTCTCTTTCGCCATGTTCGCGAGCTCCACCGTCTCTCGACGGATCAGTCAGGTAGGCAAACCGTCTAACCCACCCGGCGCAGCGCGCAAGAGGGAGACGCGCAGCGCTCGGACCTACTTCTTTTTCTTCTTCTTTGGCTTCTTCGACT
>JANNAY010001639.1:0-2447 GCA_031384945.1 Deltaproteobacteria bacterium | reverse complement strand
CGCAACGTCTTCATGAAGGCCTCGACGTCGTCCCAGTCGTCAGGGCGCGCGCCGCGGTGGGCGACGGCGTTCGACGAACCGAGGTTGCCGCCGTTTCCGCCGAGCGCGATCTGGACCCCCGTGTTGGCGGTGCCGTCGTCGTTGAGGGCGTCGCTGGTGACGATGGCGCCGGTGCCGCCGGCGACGCCGCGGGTGTTGCCTTCGACGTCGGAGATCTCGTCGAAGACCGCTGTCCAGTTCTGCAGGCGGTGGTGCGCCCCGCTGCTGTCGAACGTCGACGACGTGTCGGTCGACTGGCGCGGCCCGGTGGGGAACACCCAGGTGACGTTGTCGGTGGTGCCGTGCGGGTGACACCCCGCGCAGCCAACCCAGCCGTTGTCGCCGAAGCGGCCGAGACCGGTGTTGAAGAAGCGCTGTCCGCGCTGCGCTGCCTGCTCCGCCGCCGTCGTCGGCTGCGGCGCTGACGCGCGCTCGACGCGGGTGCCGTCGGCGAGGTCGATGATGGAGAGGGCGCGGGCGACCTCGTCGTAGACAAAGGCGCGGCCGTCGTTGATGACGATGCCCGTCGGCATCTCGCCGGCCTCGTAGAAGGCGCGGTCACCGACGCCCGCCGTCGCCGGCGACGTGCTCCAGTCGACGCGCACGATGGCGTTCGCCAGCAGCGACGGCACCCAGGCGCCGCCGTCGTCGTCGAAGGCGATGTCGATCGGCACGGGCACGAAGCGCTGCGGCGGGGCCAGCTGCTCGACCAGCGCGTTGATGCTCACGGTGTCGCTGTTGACCTCGAGCCCCGTCGTGGCGTCGAGCACCGAGATGACGCCGTTGAGGTTCTGGTGAAAGTCCGTCGTGTTGTTGAACGACTCGGGCGAGGCGCCGACGCTGGTGACGTAGACGAAGTTGTCTTTGACGACGCAGGCGTAGAGCTGGTTCGGAAAAACGCCGGTGCCGTCGAAGCCGGGGATGCCGGCCTCGGCCAACGGCGCCAACCGCGACGTAGCGACGCTGCGGTCGCCGGCGTCGATGACGAAGACGCGGCCTTCGCGGCCGACGTCGTCGGCTTCGGCGCCGCCGCTGGCGACGCGGGCGTAGAAGTCGGTGACAAAGACGGATTCGTCGTCGTCATCGGCGTCGCCGTCGTTGGAGACGCAGACGGCGTAGGGGGCGCCGCCGACGTCGACGACGCTGTCGACCGTGAAGCTGACGGTGTCGACGAGGCTGACGGTGCCGTCGACCTGGCTCGTCACGTACAGCACGGCGCCGCTCGGTGAGAGCGCCGCCTGCGCCGGCTCGCTGCCGACGAAGACGCTGCGGCTGGCTTGCGGGGCGCCGTCGACGTCGGTGACCTCGGTGACCGTGCCGGCGCCGCGGTTGACGACGTACAGCCGCTGCCCGTCGGGCGAGAAGATCACCGATGACGGCTCTTCGTCGACGACGACGCGGGCGCGCTCGGCCGAGGTCGCGGCGTCGAAGAAGGTGACGTCGGCGGTGCCGCGGTTGGCGACGGCGACGAGGGTGCGGCTGCCGTTGATGGCGACGCTGCCGCCCTTGCTGTCGACGACGAGCACGTCGCCGCCGCCGTCTCCCTCGCCCTCGCCCTCGCCCTCGCCTTCTCCTTCTCCTTCTCCTCCTTCTCCTTCTCCTTCTCCTTCTCCTTCGCCGCCCTCGCCTTCGCCTTCGCCGCCCTCGCCTTCGCCCTCGCCTTCCTCGCCTTCGCCTTCTTCGCCCTCGCCTTCTTCGCCCTCGCCTTCTTCGCCTTCGCCTTCTTCGCCCTCACCCTCTTCGCCTTCGCCTTCGCCTTCGCCGCCGTCGCCGGCGTTGCCGTCACAACCCGCTGCGAGACCCACCGTTGCCAGCGCGAGCCACAGGCCGCGCCCCATCCATGTCGTTGTCATGTGTCCACCTCCCGCGATTGAAACAAACCGCGGTGGGCGCAACCCAAGGGCCATGCCACGCACCGCGCGCATCGCAGCGACAGGACGGCAGAAGTTGGCCGACTGGGGCTTGCGCGGGCGAGCAAGAACTCGCCCGGCGCGCAACGCGCCGGCAACTTTCCGTCGGCGTCGACGGTCGCTGTAGCGTCGCAGCACGATGGCCAACGAGCTTGAACCGGGGATGCTGGTCGACGGGCGGTTTCGCATCGTCGCCCGCATCGCCCGCGGCGGCATGGGCGCCATTTACAGCGCGGTGCAAGAGAGCTTGCAGCGCGAGGTCGCGCTGAAGGTCATCCGCGCCGGCTTCGTCGACGACGTGTTTCGCGAGCGGTTCTCGCAAGAGGCGCTGGCCACCAGCCGCCTGCGCGATCCGCACGTCGTGACGGTGCACGACTTCGGCATCGCCGGCGACGTGCCGTTCATCGTGTTCGAGAAGCTCGAGGGGCGCGACCTCGGCGCGCTGCTCGCCGACGACGGACCGATGCCGTGGCGACGCGCCGCGCGCGTGCTGCGCGG